>NZ_CP107812.1:300000-436969 GCF_036346105.1 Streptomyces sp. NBC_00539 | reverse complement strand
TCCACGCTGCGCGTGGAGGAGAGAACCGCCTCGCTGCGCTGGCGGGGCTCGGCTTCGCCGAGCCAGGGCCTGCTCTTCGGGCCGGGGTCCTGCGCTTCGCTTCGGACTGTTCGGGTTCCGCTTCGCTGCACCCGAACGAGGTCCGCTTCGCGGACCCGGGCCTCCCGTACTGCGCACGGGAGGTGACCTCGTTTCACGAGGTCCGGGCCTTCGGCCCGTTGAGCGGGCCCGCTGCGCTCCCCCGCCCTGGTCCTTCCGGCTCCGCCTCCAGGACTTGAGGCCCGCTTCGCGGGCCTGGCTGGCAGCAGGGCGGGGGCTGGGGTGTTTGCTGTGGGCGACGCCCGGTCAGGGTGCGAAGTACCAGCAGTAGAGAGGCTGACGAAGGCCCTGTGCCGTGCGGGCCAGGCCCGCCAACTCCGTCAGGATCTCGACCGCTGTCTCGGCTGGCACACCCTCGTCCTTGACCGCGGCGAGCTCAGCCCATGCACCCGCAGCCTCAACGAGCCGGCCGCTGCTCGCCTGCACCAGAGCGGAGCACAGCCCGGAAGGCAGCTGGAACACCGTGAAGCCGTCATTCTTCATCGGCACCACATCACGCGAGCCTGTACCCACACCCTCTGCCAGCAGGACCTCCCAGTCCGCCACCGCATCGTCAGGGTAGAAATCCGCGCACGCGAACGAGGGAAACCCATGACGGCGCTGCCGCGGCCCAACCTGAGCAGCCACCTCATCATCCGGTGCCACGAAGAACTCGACAGTGATAGGCATAACCCGATCATGCCAGCCCCACCCCGCAGGTGTGATTCATTCTGATTCCCAGATTGAAACTGGCCTAGGGGGTATGTCGCGCTGAGGCCCAGCTCGCAGAGTGGGGTCGCCAGCCAGGGGCCATGGCGCCACTGACCAACCGGCCTGCACAGGCCGCCTGTTGTGCAGCGGAACTCATCTGGGATTCGGGACTGGTCTGGGGCCCTGCGCTCGGGTCGTCGGCTTGGGTTCCTGCAGGCCAGGGGGCAATAGCAGAGTTAAGGGGTGTGTTCGGGCTGGTCAGAGGGTGCTTCACAACATCGTGTGGCTCGGTATATCTGCGCACTGCGCAGGTTGACCGAGCCTTCTTCAATGGGCGCAAGGGCGGCTTGCCTTCGGGGGGCCACTGGGTTCGGTGGAGGGGGCGGGGTGCATCCGCGCCATGTAGACGTGCGGTTCGTCGGGCCGGACGGGGTCATGCTCCAGAGGCCGTGGCGGGCAGCCATCGGGGAGCTGCGCCTCATGGAGTGCGCGATGGTGCGTGGTTTCCCGCTGCGGCGGGGGCGGCGGTTGGCTCCGGGGTGGTGGTGGTCAGCGACCACCGGCCGTCTGGTGGGGTACGGGAGCGCGGCTATGCGGGACGCGGTCATGATGCTGGATCAGAATCCGCAGGTGGCGGGCATGGTGAGCCGTCCCCTGGAGTTCGTGTGGGAGGAGCGGGGGCGGATCGTCACCCACGCCCCTGACCTGGCCGTGAGCATGGCTGACGGGGGCATTCGTCTTGTGGACTGCCCCGGGAGCGGCGGACCGTCCGCACGGCTCGTTGGCCGGGCGCGGGTGGTCGGGGCGTGTGCTCGGGACGCGGGCTGGGAGCACCTGTTCGCGGACACCGCGGATCCGGTCGTTCTGGCCAATGCGCGCTGGCTGTCGGTCTACCGGCATCCGCGGTGTTCGGTGACTATCCCCGCCTCCCGGCTGCGCGCAGCGTTCGCCAAGCCCACCACGTTGGGCGAGGGTGCACTCCGGCTCGGAGACCCGATCGCCACACTGCCGGCCGTCTACCACGGGCTCTGGAACGACCTGCTGAGCATGGCCTGGGACCGCCCCCTGAGCGAGGAGACCCCCGTGACCGCCGTGCCAACCGGTCGGCGGAAGGAGCTGGAGCAGTGAAACGTCCGGTAGACGTCGTGGAAGTCGGGGACCGGATCCGGTTCGACGGTGGCGTCCACGTCCTGGCCGGTCTGGACGGGCCGCGCTGCCGACTGGTCGCCGAGGAGGGCTCCAGAGTGCAGGTGCTGCTGCTCACCCAAGTACTCGGTGCGCAGGACTTCGCCGTCCTGGAACCCCGCCGGCCCGGGCGGTCGCGTGTTCCGGTACACGGCCCGCTGGACGGGCTTGAGCCCGCGGTCCGGGAGAAGGCCCTGGCCTGGGAGCGGCACATCCTGGAGGTCGAGACTGGGCACATCGGGCCCCACCGGGACTGGCCGTCTCGACCCGGGTACGACCCGGCCGTGTACGGGCTTGCCGAGCGCGAGGCGACCAAGGCCGCCGAGCTGACCGCGGCCGGAGAGCAGGTCAGCGTGGCCACCGTGCGCCGGATGCGAGCCCGCTACCGCGAGCAGGGGGTGTGGGGTCTCGTGGACGGTCGCCTGACGCGGGAGCGGTCCGCGTTCGGGCGGGCCGATCCGCGGGTGGTGGCCGCGATCAAGCGGGCGCTGGAGGAGCAGCAGGGGCGTTCGACGGGGACGTTGAGCCGGCTGCGGCGCCAGGTGGGATGGTTACTCGAAGACGCCCACGGGCCCGGAACAGTGGCGGTGCCGCCGGTGGCCACGTTCAACCGGCTGGTGCGCTCCGTCGCCGAGCAGGAACAGCTCGCGCTGACAGCCGCCGGCCATCGGCGGCGGGCATCCCGGCCGGTGCCGGTGTTCACTCCGACGGTCGCGACGCTGCCTGGGGAACTGGTGATGATGGACAGCACCCTGCTGGACGTGATGGTCATGTGCGAGGACGGCCAGGCGCGGCGGCCGGAGCTGACGATGGCGGTGGACGTGGCAACCCGCAGCATCACCGCGGCCGTTCTGCGCCCGAAAGGCACCAAGGCAGTGGACGCGGCCGTGTTGCTGGCACAGACACTGGTGCCGCAGTCGATGCGGCCCGACTGGCCCGAGTACCTGTCCATGGCCGCTTCCATCATCCCCTACACGCGGCTCGCCTCCATCGACGCCCGCGTGCAGGGGGCCGCGGCCAGGCCGGTGATCCGGCCCTCAACCGTGGTCATCGACCAGGGCAAGGTGTTCGTCTCCCGCTGCTTCCTCGCCGCCGCCGAGCACCTGGGGATCTCGGTCCAGCCCTGCCCGCCCGCGTCCGGGTACGCCAAGGGGCATGTGGAGCGCGGCTTCGGGGCGATCGGCACGCTGTTCGCGCAGTACGTCGCCGGATACACCGGAAACCACCTCGCGGCGCGCGGCAGCAGCGTGGAGGACGAGGCGTGCTGGACCCTGCCCCAGCTGCAGGACCTGCTGGACGAGTGGATCGTCTGCGGATGGCAGGAACGCCGCCACGAGCGGCTACGGCACCCGCTCATGCCCCGCCTGACCCTCACCCCCAACGAGATGTGGGCCGCGCTCACCGGCATCGCCGGACACGTACCCGTCCCCCTGACAGGCGCCGACTGGACCGAACTGCTGCCATCCCGGCGCTGCGCGATCACAGACGAAGGCATCCGATTCGAACACCGCACCTACGACGGCCCCGCACTCAACGGACACCGGCACCCCTCCACCGCCGCGGACGGCAAATGGGAGGTCCACCACAACCCCTACGAGCCGTGGCGGTGCTGGGTCAGGCTCCCCGACGGCTGGGCGCAGGCCGACTGGATCCACCGAGGGTTGGTATCGCAGCCGTTCACCGACACCACCTGGCGGCACATCCGCAGCGTGGTGGCACGGCGCGCAGACCGGGCCGAACACGAAGAACACCTCGCCCGCCGCCTGGACGAACTCCTGCGCCGCGCCCACACAGGCGCCGGGGGCTCGAGCGCCGCCGGTATCGCCAGCGTCCCGGGCCAGCGGACAGGAGCCACGCGCACACGGCGACGGACTGCGGACACGGACCCGCCGAACGGCGCCGCCGAGCAGTTGCCGCCCGCGGACGGGGACACCTGCATCACCTCCGACTCGGATGCCGCCGGCGCCGCGGTATCGGCCAGGGCGTGGAACATCTTCGACGCGCACCAGGAGGCACAGCAGTGGTGACGGACGCCGACCAAGAGACGCACGACGATCCGTACGCGTCACCAAGTACCTGGCGCGAGTGGACACGGTTCGTCGACACCGAACCACCATGTCTGCCCGGGACCGGCCCCTGGAACGCCGAGGAACGCCTGGACTACCACTCCCGATTCGTAATCCTGTCCACCCCCATCATGGCCAAGATCTCCCTCACCCTGCGCCGGCTGATGATCCTCAACCGGCGGCACAACGGCACCGCCCGGCGAGGGCTGCTGATCTCCGGGCCACCGACCACCGGAAAGACCACCACCCTGCAGCAGCTCGGCCGGTCCTTCCACCTCGCCGACCGCGCCCGCCACGGCGGCCTCGACGAGCGCCTGCCAGTGGTGTTCCTGTCCGTCCCACCGGCCGCGACCCCGAAGATGCTCGTATCCGAACTGGCCCGATTCCTCGACCTGCCCATCACCACAAGCATGAACCAGGCCCGCATCACCGACATCGTCTGCGCCACCCTGCACCAGCTCGGCACCCGGCTCGTCCTGGTCGACGACGTCCACCTCCTCAACACCCGGACCCGCAACGGCGCCGAGACCTCCGACCAGATGAAACACCTCAGCGAACGCATCCCCGCGACGTTCGTCTACGCGGGCGTCGCCCTCGACGCCTCACCCCTGCTGACCGGAGTCCGCGGCACCCAGATCGCCGGCCGCTTCAAGACCGTCCGCAACCCTCCCCTGCCACACGGCAGCCCCGCCCAGCGCACAGCCTGGGAAGGACTGATCCAGGGCATGGACCAGGCGCTGCGACTGGAAGCCCACCACAAGGGCGCACTGGTCCGGCACGCCCCCTATCTCCACCACCGCACCGGCGGCCGCATCGGAAGCTTGTCCGCCCTCGTACGGGAAGCAGCGATCGCCGCCATCCTCGACGGCACCGAGAAGATCACCAAGCAGCTCCTCAACGACATCGACCTCGACGAACTCGCCGAACACACCCCCGGCACCCAAAGGCGGCGCTGACATGCCCCGAGCGCTGCCGGACCTGTCCCACCAGGCGCTGTTCCCCATCAGGCCCCTGGCCTTCGAAACCAACGCCTCATTCCTCGAACGCCTCGCCAGGGCGCACCGCCTCACCACGACCGAGCTCCTCGACGGGCTGCGCATACGCCGCCCCAAGATCTCCCCAGACCGCCAACGGATCCACGGCCCTCACGCGCCCACCGAGCTTTACCTCAACGCCAGCGCACGCACTCGCGTCAGCCAGTACACCGGCATCCCCGAGGCTCACCTCGCTCACGCCCTGCCCTGCTGGCAAGGACACCAGGACCGCGGTCCCGCCACCGCGACACGTCCAGGCGGCACCATGCGCCCCTCCGACCTGCCGGCCGTCACCGGATGCCCTCACTGCACCATCGCCCGCACCGGGCAAACCCGCCCCGTCCTGCGCTACCTCCCCCACCAGCACCTCGTGTGCGGCCGGCACCGCACCTGGGCACTGGGCCCCCACACCCTTCAGGACATGACCGTCCCCCACACCCACGTCCTCCTGCACAAGACTCCCGAGATCGTCCTCGCACACCACGCCCACCTGCGGCTGGTACGCCGCTGGGGACCAGACGCCGACGAGGCCATCACCCAGGCAGCCGGGCTCACCGAACACTGGCGCCGCCACGCCCCCAAGGCCGAACGAATCTGGCCCGCCCGCGCCCGACTCATCGGCAACGGGAAGGACACCTCCATGTGGGAAGTCCTGGCCCGCGAAGCGATCACCTACCCCGAAACCATCACCCTGGCCGGGCTCCTCGTCCGGCGGCCCTCAGCCCGCTACCACCGCACCCGGCCCGGCCAACCCCACCCCTTCCACGAAGTCGTCGCCCGGAGTCTGAACCGCCGGTGGCTCCAAGACCCCACCTACTACCCCGAAGACCTCTCCCACTTCATCCGGCACACCCCACGCCACCCCGACCACCCCACCGCCTACCGCCACCACACCAAGCCCACCCCCGGCCACCGACCAGACACCATCGAACTCACGCAACTCGGCTACCAACCACCCCCACCCCAGACCACCAGCCGCAGACAACGAGCCAGATGACGCCCAGAAACCGCCACACCGAGCCCACCCCAGGCCACCCACCAAGGCCAGATGGCTATCGATCACAGTTCGGACGGCCCAAGGCTCACCAGTCGGAAGGGCTGTCCTTCCTGCTCAGCGACGACGACCCCTGACTCGCCCTTGCAAATCCAATGGACACCGACGCGCCAACTGAAATCTCCTGGCGTACTGGCAGAAGCCCTCAGGATGAAACGCTCGGGTTCCAGATGCGAGACCCCGTACGGGAAGTCCGGCACACCCTCGGCCGGCCTCACCACAGGCGTTGGACCGCCGAGATCCACCTCGAAGGTACGCTCCTTTGGAATCTCGAAATAGGAATCGTTCAGTTCATCCTTCAGCCGGAACACGTAGCCGATCGGGGGCGGGGTGCAACGTGACTGCACCTGCACGTCGAGCTTGGTGAGGATCACAGCACGATCAACGGCAGCTTCGACAAACACGCGCACGACACACTCGTGGATGCTCACCAAGTCCAGGGAACGCACCGCTGTCAGATCCTCGGGAAGAGGGCCAACATGTCCTACAAGGATCATCTCCTGTTCAGTCCGCACAGTGAGCGGAGCTTGCGGTGTAGGGACCAGTACGGCATCTCGACCACGCATGATGGCCTTATCGGCGCCACGAGCCACGATCCCGCCGAGAGCTGAGGCGAGACCCGCGAGGACTGCAGCCACGATCCACTTGCCCACACCAGGTACAGCGACGGCTACAGCAACTGCAGCCAGCAACAGGGCGACGACGCCCACCCGCAACCAGAATCGACGAGACCCCACAGCTGCCACCTTCGACGCTTCTCCCGAGGCGCCATCGTGCCTGACGATCCACGTCAGGGAACGGACGAGACACACCTGGTTTCACTGAGAACCGACGCAACTCACCCCAGGCCCCACCCAAGCGCAGCGACACCCCCTGGCCACATACCAAGGACCAGTGAAACTGCGCAGCAACCAAATGACCTGCGCAACCAGGCCCGGTCCCAGAAACACCGCAGGTCAGACAGCTATCATGCCCAGACTCTGAGCAGATTCAGTGAGCCAGCACAGCCCCCAACTCGCTCAGTCAACCTGCACATCCCCAGGTCAGAAACGTGCCTACTGCGCAGATTCACTGACCAACGACACCCTCAGTCAATCTATTTTACGAGTTGTAGCGCTGGACGGACAGGTTCCGTCGTGCTTTTACCCCCGTTAACGCCAATGGGGGCCAGGCCAAAGACGAAATCATTGAGTTCGTCGGGGCGGATATTCATGGCTTTTGCAACGTCGAAGTGGCTCATGTGTGCCGCTCGGAGCGCTTCGAATACCTTAGTGAGAATCTGACTGCTTTCCCTGACAAGGCTGGAACCGGGCTCACCTCTGCGGTATCCCATTTGCGAGAGCTGTTTGGCCGTCTGATGGTATTTCCACTCGGAGAGCTGCCCCAGGGTGCGCAACCGGTAAGCAAGGGCCATGGCAGATACTCCCCATCGACGCTTGGCGCTCAAGATTCGCTCCACGCTGGGCTGGTCGAGCTGCTGGGCGAGGATGCCAGCCTTCGGCATGAGGAAGGCGGAAGCGAAGGCGTCGGCTTCGGCTTCTGCGGTCGGCCCTGAGGGGCTCTCTGGGCCGCTGTGTAGGACGAGGTGGCCCAGCTCGTGGGCGACGTCGAATCGGCCGCGCTCGCTGCTCTTGCGGGTGTTCAGGAGGATGTAGGGCACGCCCTGCTTGGTCGTGGAGAACGCGTCGATGTCGAGGCAGTCGGGAGCCAACGAAAAGATGCGCACTCCGTGTGCTTCCAAGAGGTGGACCGTGTTGGGCGCGGGCGCTTCCCCCAGACCCCAGTCTGCGCGTACCTGCTCGGCCGCGGCTTCCGGGTCCATGCCACCGTAGGCTGGCACGTCGGGGCGAGGAAGCGCGAAGTGGGCTTCGAGCCACTGGTTCAGGGTCACTGCGATGGCACCGCAGCTCAGCGCGCTGTCCCGCTCGACTGCGCTCATCTTGCTGGGGGCTCGGAAGCTGACGGCTCCAACCACTACGTCGGGCGCCGGCTCGGCACGGAAAAAACCGATGGGAAAACCGAGGCTATAGGCGAGTGAGGAAAGCGTCTCCTCCGATGGGACTTTCCTGGAGTTCTCGAACGCGGTGATGCTCTGAGCGGAGATCCCGGATTCACGGGCCAGCGCAGCAAGCGTCATGCGCCGCCTTTTTCGAGCCAGTACAAGCCTCTCGGGGGTGAACACTTTCCTCAACTCCCGTTTTCTTTGGATCAGCCGGTGAACTGCACCGGAATGTGCACGCCGTTGTCGTCGTCCGGGGCATCGAGAATCTCGATGTTGACTCCGGGGTCAGGAAGGGTGAACAGCGGAAGACGCACACTCCACTCGTTCACGTACTTCCCTTCCATCTTCACAGGAAGGGAGAGCTCAGCAGCCAGACCCGCCGCAGTGCGCTCGTACAGAAGGAACCACAGAGGCATCTCGTCCAGCTCACCGCCGAACTCCATGTCATCACGTGACAGCAGGACGCCTTGGCCGGTGCGCCGTTCGAACTTGGCGTTGTTCTCCACGATCACCGCCATCGCGCGCCCCTTCGGGTTCTTCGAGCGCACGGGCCGCTCAAGGTCCCCGACCCCGCCGGCCCCACTGATCGCAGTGATCGCGTGGGTAGCGGCCGGGTGGACCACGCGCAGGATGCTGTCCCTTCGGGTGTACTTCCACGGGGGCGACTCGTTCTTGCGATCCGTGAGGTGTTCCGCAAGGTAGCGGTTTGCCCTGCTCCAGAACGTAATGCCCGGCATGGACGGAGCATCGAACTCAGTGGACATCTTCGCCTGACTGGCCGCCCACCCCAGAGCATCCTCGAAGATCTGCTTGGTCACCCCTAACTGTGCGAGTCGCGCGTCGAGCTGCATGGCTTCAATGCCGGCCATAGACAACCTCCCTGACTAGGTTTCATAAACCGTACCTCACATCAGGTCAGATTTTTGAAACCTTTGCGATCATTGCACGTCAGTTCGATTTTGTCATCTCAACTGCTCCAACTCTCGCCCGCAACCGATGAGATGAACCGCCATCGGGCAGTATCACGGTCGTGTAGTGGGCGGGATGGCGGTCTCCGGCTCGGCATCCACGCCGGGACAGCGGGGGCGGATGGACACGCCTGCCCAGGTCGCGGCCAGATCGAACCCATCAATCGACTAGCAGGCCTTGAGCCCGACAAGCCCCGGCGCGGGGCAAGGACGGGGGCCGGCCTCGGAGCGACGGCTACGCGAGCCGCTCCGTCCCGCACGGGCCGGCCCGGCCGACGACCCCAATGCGGCGAGAGCGGCTGCCACGCGCTCCTCCGAAGCTCGCCCCCACTGCCGAATGCAGCGCGCGACGATGCGCAAACCACTGGCGGTGGTTACGCAGCGGATAGGGCTTAGAGGCCCCCGCGAGGACCCATCCTCCGGTGACCGGGGGGAAAGCAGAAATCACCTCCAGTCACGGTCTGTGATGTACGCCACATTGTTAACTTTCCGTAGTCGTAGGGTTTAACAGCTCCCGGAGACTGAGCCCCCCGCGGCGCGAGCGTGCGTTCCCACCCGCGACGCCGTTGGGGAGGGCGGCTACACACCGCTACCAGCCCCGAACGGGCTGCGATCGCATGAGTCCGAGAGGACGCGCCGATGTGGTGAACTACCGCCGTGGCGGATCGCCTTCCCCTTCCGGGGGTCGATCCTTCCGGGTCCCGCGGGCCCGGAAACCCGGTGCTCCGGCAGCCCGGCCGTATCGGGCCGTGCACAAGGGGGGAGGCGTCCCATGGGACGTCACCGCCGGGCAGATCCGCTACCGCTGGCATGGGGCCGGCACGCGCGCAGGTTCGCCCACGACTGGGCCTACCCAGCCGCGTTCGCCTACTACCTGCTGGCGCTATTGGAGAAGGCCGCCGGCTCCGTCCGCTAAACGGAGCCGACGACCGGTCCAGTGAGGGGGCCCGCCGCACCCAGCGGCGGGTACCCGCGCATCACGCACGTCGAGGGCCGCCGGACAGCACCCATAGGGAATTCACCAACGGTAAATTCCCCCTCCCCACCCGCCACCTTCGCAGCCCGACAGGCCTCGTATCAAGCGGACCAGGTCATCAAGTGCGATCGCACCTACGATCGCACCAAACCCGCTAAGGCCACCTCAGCCGCGCACGGCCCCACCGCTTTCCCCGGGCCGGCGTTACCCGTGACGGCTCCGCAAGGCACCTTACGGACGCCTACGCCCACCCTCCACTCCGGCGACGCAGCTCCGGTTCAGGCCGGTGACGGGCACACCCGCCGAACAACCCGAGCTGCTCGCTCCGACCTCCCCACCACTGCCGCTCCACGTCACGGCTCCGTGAACCGGTTCACGGAGCCTGGCAGTCATGGAACGACGGCAGCATGCGACGGCGAGCAGGGAGCATCGAGCCTCACCCGCGCACGCCACAGTCGGCGCGCGGGCTACCCGAAACTCCCCACGACTACGGGACGTCGCCCCGCCACACGAACCGGCCGACACCACCGGCGCCGGGGTCCGCTTCGGCCGGCTCATAGCCGGACCGGCCGGACGGCCCGAACGCGCCGTGCTCCGACATCAACACCGCCCCGTCCACCACTTCCTGGGGCTCCCACCCGGTGACGTCGAGCAGCATGCCGTCCAGGGGGCCGCCCACCAGCTCGACGTAGACGTGTCCAGGTTTCGGCCCCGGGTCCCGCTCGCTCGGCTCTACCCCGTCCACACGCCGATCCACCCACCACGCATCCACCCCCACACCCAACCACCACCAGACCAGGGCCCGAGCAGTGATGCGGGAAGGGACACCCCTTCGAAGGCGGCCGGTGCGCCGACCTGACACGGCAGGGTCGTTACCTCCCGGCTGGCGAATCGTTCCTCCGGGTGTCGCGACGCAATGCACACCGCTCCCCCGCGGTAGGCGACACCGGCCCGGGCAGTCACCCTTCCCCCCTGACTCCCGGGCCTCACCCTCTCGTCGCCCATCCTCGACCCTGTGACGGCCAGCGCCCGACCCCACGGGCGTACCCCTGGCTTCCGGCCAGCCCCGCAGCCGGTACTGCCCTGCTCCGTTACCCGGGCTGGCCGGCTCGCCCTGTGATGTGCGGTGTGGGCGGTCGCCCGCCGTCCAGGCGGCCGCCCACACCCGGACACCGGTCAGTGGTGGCGACGGCCCCAGGACTCGGTGTCGACCGTGCGGCCGCGGTCATCGCGCAGCGTGGCGGTGTCGCCGTGGTTGTCCCAGATGTAGTCGCGGCGGTTTTGGAACAGGTCGGTGCGGGTGTCGTGGCCGGTGCCGGTGTGGATGCGGATGGTGGCGCGGCCGTTGATACGGACGTTGTCGAAGCGGTAGCGGTTGCCGTCCTCATCGCGCAGGGTCCAGCCGCGGAGATTGACGGCGTCGCGGGTGGTGTTGGTGATCTCCACCCACTCCGCGTTCAGGGACCGGTTGGAGCGGTCGTCGCGTCCGGGACTGTCGGCCTGGACCCGACTGATCTCCACCCGCGAATGCCGGCCGTGATCACGATCCTGCGCCGTCGCCGGCAGCGCGGCAGCCCCCACCAAGGCCCCGGCGGCCAGAACAGTCGCGGCGATACGACGAACGGAAGAAGCAGAAGACATGGATGACGCTCCCTCAACAACAGTGCCCCACCCGCCGAAGCAGGAGACGGCAACCGGTGCGGAACCCCGGCCCGGAATGAGCCGAGGCCCACACTCTCGACCCCGCACCCGCCCAAGCGCAGCCCTTGCCGAGGCCGGTTACCGGACACGGACATATCCGTCACACACGCCTGTACACCCCACACAAACCTGCCCGCCGTGGCCCTGACATTCGCCGCCCCCACGCTCACCCGCCCCACAAACGGCACCCACAGACAACACGCTCCGGCGCACCACCAGGCGCGCCCCTCCCCCACCTCACCCACCCGGAGTAGTTGATCAAGTAACAACCGTTCTGCGGAGTTCTTCGCGCGCACGCCCATAGCTCGCATGTCGCTTCGACCACGGAACTGTGGCGGCGCCCAGCGTGAGGCCCCCCACACACGTTCAGGACCTATCAGCTTCCCCCACCAAAGCGGGGTCGCCACCAGTGTGGTGGCGACCCCGCTATGGGTGCGCGGCGGAGTACTTGACTACTCCCACAACCGGTCGGTCACCCAGCGCGCGGCGAGCGGGGTGGCGGTGGTGACCGCCAGACCCACCGCGACAGCGTTACTGACGGACTGGGTGGTGGTGTACGCGATCAGCCCTGCGCCGACCCCAGAGACCACGCCGAGAAGGAGCTGCCACACCAGCCGCACGATGGACACCAGCCGGTCCGGGGGCTCCGGAGACGCCGGGACTGGCCGTTCGCGGTGCCGCAGATTCGCGATCTTGATGCGGGTCACCGTGTGGTGCCAGATCAGAGAACGTTCCTCCTCGACCCCGCAGGCGGTGAGGAAGATGTGCAGGAACTCAGTGGTGGGGAGTTCCTTCTCGCTGTTGAGGACGGAGGCGAACGTCGCGCCGGAGATCTGGTAGAGCCGCCCACTGCGCTTTTCCAGGGTCGCGATGGTCAGCCCTTTCTCTGCCACCAGTTCCCGCATGACGGACAGCACGTCCTGCGGGGTGGTGCACAGGGCGAGGGCCGTGTGAAAGCGGTCCACGGTGGGGCTGGTGACCCGCTGCAGCTCGTCGCGCGGGTGAGTGTCCACGAACTGCTGGACCAGGGCGAGGAGGCCGTCAGTGGGGGCCGGGATCGTCGGCCCGGGCGGCACCTCCACGGCCGTCTCGTTCCCGGCCGTGACGTTCTTGCGTGCCTCCTCGCCGGCCTCGCCGGCGAGCGCGTTGCGGTGGATGGTGCGCCAGGGACGCAGATCCCCGCTGTAGCCGCAGCCGCGGACGAACGCCTCGACTACTTCCCACTTCGGGGTGCGCTGGCCCGATGCCGCCAGGGACAGGGCCGCAGAGGAGTAGTGCGATGTGGAGGCCAGCTCCCTGTAGGTGAGGTTGCTTCGGCGCCGGAGCGCCCGCAATTCGCGGGCGAGCTCCGCCACTTCCATCGGCGCATCCGCCGGTATGTCCTTCTCAGGCCGTGCCATCTGCCCCCGTCACCCCCAGGGAGCCGTGCGCACGGTCGTGGGCGCGCCGCACGAACTTCTGGGCGCCTCGGTGGAGCTGCCGGTGGCCGGCGTGCCGGGGGCCGGCCGGAGCGGCGCGGGGCAGGGGCAGTTCGACGGGCACGGTGCTGGACGGGATGCGCCGGCGGTTGCACCGGGCGTAGCCCCGGTGGGGGTGTCCCGGGCGGTGAGGCTGCCCGGAGGTCGTCGGGATGGCGGCGTCGGCCGCCGGCTCGGCGGTGAACGCGGTGAGGCTGACGGGGGTGGTCAGCTCGGTCCCGGCGCTGCGGTCGGGGCCGACGGGGCCGTTGACCACGGTGCCGTCGGACGCCCACTGCTTGAGGACGTCGCCGATGGTGGTGGCGACGAGGATGCCGACCGAGACGGAGGTGTCGGGGTCGCATCCGATGAAGTGGGCGGTGGTGCCAGCGACTGCGCCGGCAGCGTTGGCCGCAGCGGCAGCCATGGCCAGGCGGCGCTTACGGGGGGAACGGGGGGTGCTAGGCATCTCATCTCCTGGAAACGGAAAGTCGAACCCCGGGTATGAGCGAGGGCGCCCGGCCTGTCGGCAGGGCGCCCTCGCTCACCTGGGCCACGGAGAGCTCTCCGGGCGGGGTGTAACTCGGCCTGAGTGCGTATTCAGTTAGGACGGGCCTGGCCGCTACCGGACCGGGGAGCTCCAACTCCCCTTACCGGCGGAGGACGAGGGTCCTCCGGGCTTCCGCACGCGTACATCAGTCTGCCCTACGGGCGGTTCCACTCGGGTCTGCGTTCGTGCTCTCTGAGGGGCAGCCCGCGCGGGTGAACAACCCTTTCGGCCGCGACACGTTGGGCTGCCTTACGGCGGGATCAATTGGTATCTGGTAGAGCGGTTCGGCTCCGTGACACGCCTTTCAAAGACTCCGTGCCGCTGTTGGGGTGATGAGAACCTCACAGAATTGTCCAGTGAGAGGGCTCCCACAGAGCAAGGTCTGCAGGTCAGAGGTATTGTTTAGTTGTTGCGGTTCTTCAGGCTTGCGCGCGGACCTGTCCGCCAGGCACCGAATCGCACCCGAAGCCCCCTGGCGGCACGCCACCATGGGGACGCGGCTCAGCTCCAACTGACCGCGATATCAAGAGGCATCTCATGGCCTGAGTGCACCTTGACGCCCCCCTGCGTGAGCAGGGGGGCGAAAAACTTGCCGCAGACACCTGCCCATGAAAAGTCGACTTGTCCCGGTTCATCCCGTTCCTTTACAGCGGGGGCATCATCTGTGAACAACCGGCGGCGCGCCTCTCCAAGATGGCGACACATGTGAGCGACTTCACCTGAACCGCCCGCCGTTGCACGGCCGCTGAACGCGAACACGTGACCCCGAGTCGAGCAGATGTTCGCAATAAGTGCCGCCGGGTTCCGCTTCCGGGTCCGAGCAGGCACCCTCGGACACTCGCCTCCACCCAGTCGACATCGGGGGGCTCAACCACCGGGTCTATGAGAGCTCGCAGCACCCTCCCGGGCGCCGGCAGTTCCGACCGGCGAGGGGATGCGGCCAGCCCGCTGGCCGTGGGTGCGCTGTATCGGTCATGTCCGGTACACGGTCAGCTCTCCCAAGGTGTGTGCGGCGGTGCTTCCCCACTCGGACGGCGTGTTCTGCGGAGTCGGTTTGGCCGGAGGCCGGACCGTGAGGGTCTGGGGAAGGGTAAGCGGCCCGTCCCGCATCGGCCCGGGGGCCGCGTCGAAGTAGTACACGTTGAGGGAGCTTTCATCGGTGACGAGATGCGGGCCCGACCATGCCTGGGCGGTGGTACGGATGGCCGCGGGGCTGATCAGAGGTTTGGTGAACATCCGGCGTAGGCGGACCAGGGCCCCTGCCGTGATGATGCCGTCGTCCGTGGTCTGTGCCAGGGGGGATGGGTCACTGTCCTGGGCTGGTCCTTCGGCCGGGATCTCGCCGGCGAGGAGCAGGACGAGCATGATGGGGACGGCTTTGCGCCGTAGTTGTTGGGTGGTGTCGCCCAGGCGGTGGATGTGGTCGGCGGGCAGGGACAGGGCAAGGGAGCCGGCTTCGCCGCCGATGCTGACGGCGACCGCCGAGCAGCACGTGTCGGTGCCGTACTCGAAGGCGTCGTAGACGGGTGCGCCGGGCCTGAGCCGGCTGAGGCGGTCCAGGAGCGCGCGGGGGTTGGTGATGGTGCGTTCGGTGAAGGCTTCGGTCTTGTAGCGGGAGACGTGGTCGGCTTGGCCTGCGGGGTCGAGTTGGCCGATGAGGGACTTTCCGACGGCGGTGGCGTGGCCGGCGTAGCGGAAGGGGATGTACTCACGCACCGGTGGGGTGTTGTCGGCGGTGGAGGCCTGGGTGATGCAGATGTCTCCCGCTGCGTAGCGGCCGAGGTAGATGGCGGCTCCGATTTCCTGGCGGGTGATCGCCAGGGTGCGCTGGAGCTGAGCGGCGATGCCGGCGCCGCCGGGCAGGGCGAGCCGGTCCAGGGCAAGGCCGGGGGCGAAGACGGTTTCGGTGATGGGTTCGGCGAACTCCTCCTCGCACAGCATGCCCAAAAGGGGCGCGAGGGTGGTTTCGGGCAGGCCGGTCTCCTGGCTGATCTGCCTGATCTCCACTCCCAGGCGGTGGTCCTGGAGGACCCGGACCACGGTCAGGGCCCGGCGTGCTTCCTTGAGTGCCTGGCTCGTCGTCGGCGGGGCCGCGTGCGGTGGTGCCTTCCGGACGGGCCTGGCGGGGGGCGGTACCTGCGGTGTGGGGGCTTTGGGCCGGCGCGGGCCGGTGCCAGCCGGTTCTGCGGTCTTGCTGTGCTCCGAGCGGTGGAGCATCCAGCCGCCCGGGATCAGGGGGTAGTCCCAGGGCGCAGGCGTAGGTACGACGGCGATGACGTCCTTGGCGAGGCGGGGGGCGGGCAGCGGGACGTCTCCGAGATCAGGGTGGTGCGCCTGGGCGGTGTGGCGGGCCATCCGCACATAGGCCGCCGCAGGAGCAGATTGGGTGGTGCCGCGGCCCCACCAGGGCTCGGGCGTGAACGGGGCGCCGCTGGGGCAGGCAAGATCCGCCCAGCGCTGCGCGTCTTGGTAGTCCCCGTTGCGGCTGTGGTCGAGGTACAGGCAGTAGGCGGCGGTGCGGTTGTCCGCGCCTGCCGCGTACTGCCACCAGAAGCGGGCGCCATGCTCGTCACCCGCCAGATGGAGAACACAGGCAAATACGAGGGCACCGGTGGTGAGAGTGACGTCGGAGGCGAACACCGCGAGCCGGGACGCGGACTTCAAGGCATGCACCACCGACACGCTCAGCGTCTTCAATACCACGTCGGCGCGCTCGGGATGAACAGGGTCCTCGGCGAACGGGTCAGGCCAAAACGAGGCGCGGGCATCGGTGGATGCACCGTCGGCCGGTTCCGGGCGGGCAAGGAGACGGGCCCGCGCTGCCTCCCGGTCGGCACGCGAGCGCCGGGCAGGGCGCTCCGGGCCTGCGCGCAGCAGGTCTTGGAGAAGGTCGACTTCGGTCCTTTCACTCACGATGTCCTCCCGTCCGGGTGGTCCGTTGCAGAGGCGAGCAGCCGGGTCAGTTTCTGCGTGGCCTGGCTGCGGGTGGTGCGGACCGTGTTGGGCGTGACGCCCATGATCGCTGCGGTCTCTTGGTCGGTGTATTCGAGTCGGGTCGTCATATTGAGGACGTCACGCTGGCGTTCGGTGAGGTGCCGCATCGCCTCGTGCACCACGATGCGCTGGGTCAGCTGGTGGTAGGGGTCTTCGGCGCTGTCGTCGGGGTCGGGCTCGAACGCGGTGAGGTCCATCGGGTCCATCGGTACCGGCTGCTTCTTGCGCTTGCGCCGCACGTCCTCGATCCGGTTTTTCAGAATCCGCCAGGCGAAGCCCGCCGGGTTCTTCATCGACTGCATACGCAGCCATTCCTTTCCGATCCCCGCGAACGCGGCGTCCGCGGCGTCGTCCGCATCTGCGTGCGAGCAGCCCAGGGCCTGCCACGCGAAACCCCAGTACCGGTCATACGCGGCGTCATGGAAACGCCAGTAGGACTCCTGGAAGGCCGCCGGCAACTGGTCTATGGAACGGGGGCGGCCAGGCAGGCCCACTGCACCGCCCGGCTCGTCCGAGCCCCCTGCGCTCACCTGTCCACCTCATGACGCAGATCGTCCGGGTTCCCCGCCCGGGGTACCGCGGTCGTGATGTGCGAAATCCCCAACCGCACCCCGGCACTCAGCAGCCGACGGCCGACGCGCAGGATGTCGGGGCCGAACACCCGGGCGCCCAGCAAGATCTCGAGCAACGTCACAGGGCTGTGCTGCACGTTCCCTCCCACAACCGATCCGGTCCACCGCAGCCCCCTCAGCGCGGCGGTGAAGGCGGGTGCCTTCACCGGTACAGCGTCAGGAGAGCCCGATGTGTGCAGAGAGAAGTACAAGAAAATTTATTACGTATGGTAATGAAGCCGATACCAAAACAGATGATCAGCCAGCGAACGTGACTCGGTCAGCTGCGGTCAATTCAGAACAACGCGAGCCCAACCACCCCGGCGTATGCGCCGGAGCACCCCCAGCGGGGAGCCGGCGGCGCCCGGCACTCAACGACCCGACAACCCGACAACCCGACAACGCCCCCCTTCACGACCACAAAGCGCACCGCCGGATACACGGCAGCCGCCTCGGGACTAGCCACCACCCGCTCAACCGGTAACTGCCGCCGGCCCCGCCCCAAACCAGGGAACGTCCTCCACGGCCACGTCCAGGCGCAGCCGTTTGAACCGCAGCGGGTGACGCCACACCCCGCCGCGGTCGACGGCCCGGTCAGCGCTGACCTCCGCGACCAGGTCGGGGCGGACCAGGCGCACGTCCAGGACGTCACGGCTCCCCCAGGTCGCGGCGAACGTGACGCCCTCCCACGGGTGACCGGGGCCGGCGGCCGTCAGGTGCTCGGCGACCAGGCGGGCCGCCTCCATGCGCAGCGGTACGGTACGGCCGACCGCGCGGAGCCGGCCGTCCTGGTCGTGGCGGCCGAGGACGAGCAGGCCGGGGCGGGTGAGGGTGCCGGTGACGGCGCCGATGATCGCCTCGGTGGTGTCCCGGCGCCGGACCTTGGTCCACGCCCCCCTGTGGCCCGGCATGTAGCGGCTGGTCAGGGGCTTGACCACGATGCCTTCGACGCCCGACACATCCGTCCACGACTCCAACCACTCCCGCGCCGTGACCGCATCCGTCGTCATCGGACACAGCGTCCACGGGGCCGTCAGAACGTGGTCGGCGAACAGGGCCTCCAGGCGGGCCCGGCGCTCCACATACGGTAGGTGCAAAAGCTCCTGGCCGTTCTGCTGCAAGACGTCGAACGCCACGAAGAAGGCCGGCAGCTTCGCGGCCAGGCCGGGGGCGCTGCGGGTGCGGGCGGCGGTCCGGCGCTGCAATCCCTCGAACGACAGGGCACCGGCCTCGGCGTCCCACACCAGCAATTCGCCATCGAGGACCAGGCCGGCCGGCAGCTGCCTGGCGGCCGCGACAAGATCAGGGAACGCGCCCTGGACCAGGGAGCCGCGGCGGGTCTGGAGCAGCACCCGCCCACCGGGGGCGGCCGGGGTGAACACCAGCGCCCGGTACCCGTCGAACTTCTGCTCATACGCCACCCCGGAGGCGAGCGGACGCACCGGCGGGATCACCTCGGCGGCCTGCGCCAGCATCGGCTCCACCGGCGGACGCAGCATGACCGGCCTCCTCGCCCTCGTACGTCACCCGGGACCAGCCTCACCCGGACCGAGCGCGGCGGCCCGGCGGGCGGGGCCGCAAGCCGCGCCGGCCGCGGGGCTGCGCGCCGCGTACGGCGTGACCGCCCCGCGATCACCGCCTTGCGCCTCCTGCGCCCACCGCCAGCACGCCGCCGACCACACATCCGCGTCGTGACCCGGTGGCGACACTCGCGTAGATATTCGAACGCGTGTTGCAATGGAGGAGTGAGGCCACCGTTCCGTTTCCCCGATAACCTGCTCGCCCTCCAAAGGGCGTGGCTGCGTACTTACACCGATCTCGCCGAGGCCCCGCCCGCCTCCGGTTCGACCGCGCTGCGGCGCCGGCTGATCCTCCTGTCCGGGCGCCTGTACACCCATCCGTACTGGACGGCCCCCGCCGGCTGGCGGGCCGGCGGCGTCGAGCTGCGCCGCGCCGCCCGCAGCCACACTCCGACACCCGCGGAACGGGAGACGGCATGAACGAGCCCGAGCACACCCCCCAGCCCCGCCCGCAAGCCGTCACGTGGGCGCCGAGCCAGACCGGACCATGCGCCCGGTGCCACGCCCCCACATGCAGGTACGGGACGGGCGGGAACCCGCTGTGCGGGGCCTGCAGGGCGCTGCGGCAGGCGCAGTACGGAGGCTGAACCGTGTCCGTCCTGCCTCCGGATATGCCGCGTCTGCGGACGCTGGTCACCTACCTGCGCGGCGAGCTCGGCCGAGCGGGCGCTGAACGCTGCCGAGGCCGCCGAGGAGGCCGCCGCGCGCCGACGCCCGCCGAAGGAGCCGCCCGCGTGGTTGGTCGAGCGCGAGATCGGCGCCGGCCGACCCCCGGGCCGCGTCCACGTCGGAACGTGCTGGGACACGGGCAAACGTTGCGCCCCCGCCACCGCCGACCAGATCCGCGACCTACTCGCCCAAGGCCCAAGGCGTCCCCGCCTGCCCCCAATGCCGCCCCGACACCGCACTCGGAGTGCTGGAATGACCACCTCGCAGCAGGGTGGAGGGATGAGTCCCGCCCCGCGCATCATCGTCTACCCGCCCGACGCCCAGGGCGGACGCCGGGTCCGCTGCGACGGCGAAATCCTCGGCCGCGCCCTCGGCCCCGCCGACCTATTCGAGTTCCTTCGCCGCGCCGGCCTCGACCCCGACAACGTCGACCTGGACGACACGCGATTGATCGAGTGGCGCGGCGGCGGCCCAACCGTGTGGAGTCCCGAACCTGGCGAGGAGTGAGCTGCTGCCCTCTACGCCGGTCAGTAGGTAACAGACGATCCAGTACCGATCAGGCACCGCCTGTGCCCCAAATCTGCCGGCAGGCTGGACAGGTAGACAGCCCTTAGGCACTGGACCGGAACCGCTCGGAGTACGGGCCGTACCTACCGATCGGCAGGTACGGCGCGACGAGCTACCGCTGGACATTGCTGAGTTGCATGCCTGTCACGACCACAGTCCTACCGGCAGAACTTTTGCACTGCGTCACTTGCGCCGGCCGCGAAGCCTTTGTTGAACTGCTCGGTGTTCGCAACGTCGCCCTGCAGCGGCGTCGTCTTGCAGGTGGCCTTGCCCCTCTTGAATCCCGCCTGCCAGCCCTCGTCAAACGAGGCCCTACTTTCGGACGCCTCCTGCTCCTCGACCGATCCGCATTTGACTGCAGCTCCATTGACCTGCTGTGCGGTGACCGTGCCTGTTGCGCCGGGCAACAGCAGTGTGAATGCGCCGTTGACGTTCGCTTTGATAGTGGCGTCCGCGCCGCCGGAGTCGACGATCACGGTCTTGTTCGGCACGAAATTCTTGCCGGTGACCGTGATCGTAGTTCCCGCTGCGCCCTGGGCCATCGCGCAGGACGAGCTGGCCGATTGTGCCGGTGTCGCGAAGAACGTCACCGAACCGAGTGCCAGTGCCGAAATCGAGAGGGGAGACATTACAGCTATTCGCATACGCCTGTTCATCGATGCACCTTCTTTTTAGGGAAATCGTGGGCACTTGGTATGCGGTACCAGGCTGAGTAGCCCGTATTGGCGCCCGAGAGGCCACCGCGGTCGAAGAACGTCTGCATTGCAGGGCCGACCGCGGCTCCAGAGATCCGGGGACGCCGTTCCATCGTCTCGCCGGATGCACGGCATGTCGAGTCGGGGGAACGGTGAGAGGGTTTGCGTGTAACCGCCCGTACGGCGGATGGAGTAGGCGACTCAAGCAGGCCGAGCAGGCGAAACCGATGAGGAATTCGAGCGCCGCGCGCTGGTAGTGAACCAAAAGAGAGCGTGACGTTGAGGGTGACGCCGTTTCCACGTCACGGGCTCCAATGACACTGCTAGGTTCCATCGCGCGACCTTTAACGGCACCGCCTGGTTCGAGCACGCGCTCTTCATGGACGCCGCCCGGTTCGACGGCGCGACCTTCACCGGCGAGGCGCCATTCGGCGCGACCTTCACCAAAGCCCCCCGCTTCGACGAGGCGGGGGCGCGTCTCACGCCAGAAGGCACTTCGCTGGCCCATTACTGGCCGACAAAAATGGGGACGGTGCTGCCGCCAGCCGCAGCGAGCAGCATCATCGCTCGTCGAATCCGCGCCGAGGTTCGCACTCTCCCCCGCATGAACATCACCAGGTACGGCGAGCCCTGCCCCCTCTGCAACGATCCGCTGCTCTTGGCAGTGCTCCAAGGGCACTCTGCGCAGTCCGACTTCCCCATCGCCGAGCGCATCACAGGGCGCCGATGCTCCGGCTGCCAGGCGGACCGGCCCGAGTGGGTGGAGGTGATGTGGGAGCACTACGGCGACAGCTGATGGTGCCGTGCGAATGCTGCGCCCCACCCCCACGAGCCCCGCCCGCCCCGGAGTTCCACTGCGCTCTATAGCTCCCCAGCTGCGCAACGGTCCATCCAGACGAAGAGGCCGGAATCTCTCCGAATCCGGCCTCTGAGGATGAGCACTGCATGAGCCCAGTCCTTGATCGGTATGTCGATCAGAGAGCGCCCAGGTCGGCCGCGACTGCGGACAAGATCGAAGCGAGTTGGAGGCGCCCTTCTCGGGGGAGGCCACGCGCGAGGTCAGGGACCAATGCCTCCTTGCTGCCGCTGCGCTCGACATAGCGATGGAGGAATCGGCTTCGCTGGTCTTCATCCAGGGTGGCCATGACGAGGTCCATAACGGCGTTGCCGTCGTGCCACGGCACAGGAGGCACCGGCTGAAGGTCCATTGGACGTGCGGACGGGGCTTCGTCGGTGATAACGCCCTTATCAGTCGGCGGGTGCTCGGCGCGCCGGTTCTGTGTCTTGGAGGTGATAACGGCGTTATCGGTCTTCTGCGGGACCGAGGTTAAGTGGGCAGCCAGCGGGCTGATAACGGCGTTATCGCTCGCAGGGGCCGAAGGCTGAGTCGGCACGACGCTACGGCGTCATGGTTGGGGGGCGGCGGCCCGCAGCGGTGTGTCCGCGGTGCGCCGGCCGTCGCACCGCGCCGCGGTGGTGCCCTCGCCGCGCCCGGGCGCCCCGCAGGCGCGGTGCGCCGGCCGTCGCCGACCATCACACCGCGGAAGAGATAGCGCCACCCGCTACCCGGACTGACCTTCGACATGCTGATCACCGGGCCATGGAACATCGCTTGTGCCCTGTGCGAAAGCGCGGTCTGGGGTCTGATCCGCCGGGCGGGAAGCCATCACTAAGTCTTCACCGGCCCGCCCGCCAGGCGGGCCGCCACACCAGCCCGAGACGGTAAGCCGCCGGTGTGTGCACTCTCCGACGCATGGAAATCACACGAGCCGGAATCGCCTGTCCCCTCTGCCCCACGATCACCGAGGAGCTGGTGTACCTGGTCCTCAGCGCCCAATCGCCCTTCCCGCTGAGAGAAGTCATCCGGGACCGCTGGCGCCCCGCCGGTTGCCACCTGCTCCAACTCGACCACTGGAGGAAGGAAATGCCGCCCCTCCCCGGCGACAACGACGCCTGACAACGCCGTGCGATTACTGCGCCGCGCGGCCCCGGCATCGTCATGCAACCGACTCCACCGTCATCGAGCCCGCACCAGTGCGCCTCTCGCCCGACCACCGGCCATCGCTGAGCACACCACGTCACCGAAACGAGGAAGAGCACCCCGGTCGGCTCCCTCGGCGGCAGACCGCCGGGGGAGCCGCCGGCTGTAGTTCAGTGGGTCGCTGCCTCGTCGACCTTGCGGCGTGTGCGTCGTGTGGCGCGGTCGGTGTTTCGCCGCCGGGTGGTACGGGCTTGAGGGCGGGCCGGGATGTCGCTGGGGCTGTCGGGTTGGTCAGCGGCCGCGGCCAGAAGGGTACGGATGGTGTGGGCGAAGTCGGGGCCGGGCAGGGGCAGCTCCCGCTACTAGCGCAACCTTCCCCACCAGCCACCCGGTGGAGCGCACCGTGATGCGGGAGCGCAGGGCATCGTCCGCACCCGCACACCTCTTACGCACGGTGACGGACCGCGGTGTACCGGGAGGAAGAGTTCTCACCTCAGCAGCCGGGGGGCCTCGCCTCCGGTCAGTTCACCGCGAGCCCGCGAAGGCCACTACGCCTGCAAGGCACGCCAACGCCTCGAGTGCCTTGACCGCCTTCGTGGACGACCTGCGCGCTGGGTACTTCCGCTGACAAGCTGGCCCAAACCGGTGGTGACCTTCATGGGCTCGGCTCCCACCGACACATACACAAGGGGAAACCATGGGCAATGACAGCGCGTACTGGGAGTGGCGCGATGAGCAGCTTCTGGCTGAGAGTCGCGCGAAGGGTGGTGAGCCTTGTCGGGTCTGCGACCAGCCTGTACCGGCTAACGCGCATTGGAAGCATCGTGATCGGCACGTGTGTTCGCCGCGCTGCAATCTGAACCTGAACCGTCGGTTCAATCGGAAGGTCGAGCGTGGTGAGTTCACCCCGCCGCCTGTGTTCGCACCCGATCCGCAGCCTCCACGGCCACCTCGGGTGTTCCGCACCTTGGCAGCGGAGGCTTCCTTCCCATACGAGCTCTTCGGCTACTCCCCGAAGCCCGGAGATCTGGTGGAACGACATGGGTCGATGACTGCGGTGCACCGGGCGGTAGACCTTCCTTCCCACGTTCTGCCCAGTGAACTCCGCACGGATCGCTGGGATCTCAGTCGCGTGGCTGCAGCCATTCATACGCAGACCGGCTCGGCGTTTTACTACCTCACTGATGCCTCGTGGACGCCGACCAGTCTGATCCTGGGCCCATACCTGGGGCTCCGTCGTCTCGAAACGTTCGCAGCCTTCGAGGCTGAGGGGGGCACGTGGCGCTGGTACGGCGAGATCATCCGCGACGTAGACGTCAACGGCCAGGAGTACACCTGGTCGGCTTACGTATGCGGTCGGCACTCGGTGCCCCGGATGTGGACGCCGGCGTATGCCTCCAGATCGGAGCGGCTGAAGCGCGAGTCTCGCTCGGCAGGCAGCTATGCGGCGCGCATGCGCAAGTTGGGTATCGACGGCACGATCGAGCGATTGGATCCTTTCGTTGTCTACGAACGAGATGAGTGGTGCTGCCAGATCTGCCGTACCCCCGTCGATCCGCAGCGGGCGTGGCCTGACATGTGGAGCGCCACTCTGGACCATCGAATACCTCTAACGGCTGGTGGCGAACACTCACTTAGCAACGTCCAGCTAAGTCATTGGATCTGCAACCTCCACAAGGGGGACCGGTTTATCGTCGAACCCTGACAGCCACAACCTGGGCAATCACCCGCTACGCCCTGCGTCGCTGTCGCCCAGGCACAGCTCCCCAACGCCACCGTGCGAAATCCCGATCGTTTCGTCCGCCGGGTGCGCGACGTGCGCGGCCTCGAACGCCCGCCGGGTCTCCTTATCCCCCAACGCCACAGCAAGTAGACCGTCGGGTGCGGACGGAAGGCGAACGCGACGCCGGTTACCGTCACCCGGCGTGCGAGGGCATCGGCCTTGAACACATGATGCCTGGATGCGCCTTGGCAGCAGGTCGGCCTGGATTCGGTCAGCGGATGGGTGCCAGCCCTGCTCACCGAAGAGGTTCCGCAACCGCGTTGCTCGCGTCACGCAATCCACACATCGGGCTCGGGCAGTCCGAGGACCTGCAGCAAGGGCGTGCCCCATGTGGCCCAGCGGATGAGATCGACTCCCCAGACGAGGCGGATGTCTTGAGCCTTAGCTAGCTGGTGGGCGGGGGCTGTGAAGGATGTGTTCGTGATCGCGATGACGATATCTGCCTTGTGCACAGGGCGAGCCGTGCCGTTGATCGTCTGAATTGCCTGGGAGCCTACGGGGCGGCCTCCGGGCTGGCGATGCTTGCACTGAAAGACGATCTTCCGGCCGTCCAGGGTGTGAGCGACGACGTCGGCGCCCAGGTCTCGGGGGCCGCCTTGGCGCTGGGTGACGATCAGGCCGTCGCGGCGGGCTAGAGCCGCGGTGGCTTGCTCGAACTCGATCGGGGTCATCGAGTCGAACTCGGGCTTGCTGATGCTGTCGCTCGTCGTGGCAAAGGCCTGGAAGGCAACTTCTCTTAGGGCGATCTCGTGCATGACCTCCCTGTGCCCGCGTACCGCTGCGTCCAGACGTCGGCGTGTCCGGGCCTGCTCGTGGATGATCTCCCCCACGCGATCCATCTCTGTGTGGCAGTCGCGGTTGCTGCGATGATGCCGCTTCGCAAGATGCGAGCTGCTGAGCTTCCTCAACGTGTCGTGGATCTCGAGCAACTCGTTCTCGGCCGCCCTGATGTTGACCAGCTCTGCCCGGAAGGCCTCGCGCAGCTTCATGTTGGCCTGCGAAGAGTCACGACCGGTAGGGGTGAGTAAGTCCGCCGCGAAGCGGCAGAAGTGGTCGTGTTCGGCTTCCACCTCTTGTTCTAATGCGTAGAGCTGCTCGAAAGTCTGATCGATGAAGCGGCCTTCGGTCATGTGGAGAAAGGCCGCGAGGAGATCGTCGTCGGTGGCGTCGCTGACGAACTGTGACAGTGCTTCCTTCAGCCTCAGGTCTTCGAAGGCGGGCATGACTGTTCTGCTCTTCCAGTTGATGTGCATCATGCCGCCCCGGTGGGGGTCATGGGCTCGCCCCACTCGGCCCAGCGCTGAAGTTTTGTGCGGTCGATCAGGCGTACCTGGTTGGCGGCCGCGTAGCGGAGAGCGGGCTGGGTGATGGTGCCGTTGGTGACGACAATCGCTTCTGCGTCTGCAGAGACAGCCGCCCTGTGCGCCTCGTGCACAACGGACGTGCTTACCGCATCGTTGGGCAGGCCCCCTGCCTGGCTTCTGCGTACGTGTTTTGCGGTGACCGATATACGGCGCCCGCTACCGAGTGATGCGAGCAGGGAGCGGCCCACAGGCGTGACGACCGGGTGGACATCCGTTGCCAGCAGTTGTTGGACCAGCTCTCTGAAGGCTGTCGCGGACATCTGGTCGATCTGCGCCAGGGTGAGCGTCCGCTCTGCGCGCCTCTTGAAGGACTCGGTGATGGCGAGATCGTGGAGCTGCCTGCGGTCATGCGCAAGGAGGTCAGCCAGCCGGGACTGAGCTTGCTCCAGCTGGTTACGCAGAATGGCAAGAGTGTCGAGGGTGTAGCCGTGTGCCTTCTCGGCTTGCGCCCGCGCTTCCAGGTTGAGGCCGAAGTGCTCGCTGATCTCGGAGCTGAGGACAGTCGCCTCGGCCAGCGCCTGCTTCGCCTCGACGAGCTCGATCTCCAGACCCTCCTGTAGGTCGCTTGCGGCAGCACGGCAGTCGATGGAGACCTGATCCCAGTGGCCCAGGCGACTTTGACTGCGGTGCTTGGCTTCGTCCCTCTCCTTGCGCAGCCACCCAACGTGGTCCTCCCACGCTTTGCAGATGGTCTCGGCTATCCGGCACTCGCCCGTCCACAGCAAACAGGCGAGAAGATCGTCCTTGTCCCCACGTGCGATGAGGCGACCCATCTCTTTGCGGACAACTGCATGTTGGTAGCGGTGCGGCGTGACATTGGCATCACGGTCGATAATCACCGCGTGAGAGTACCCATAGCCACTGACAGGACCGCCAGCTTCCCAGCTGCTTGCAGCGGGATCCCCGACATCCCGTTCGACGTACGCCCCGAATCCGTACTGAAGGCCGGAGCCGGCGGACCTAACTCAATGCGTTTGAGTGTGCACGGGACATCCTGCGCCCTCACTCGAACGCCAACCCCGTTCGAGGCTTAAAGGGTGTTGCAGAAGGCTCATCTCCGGGCATTTTCCCTGTATGGGTGGGGTGTTGAGGGCTGAGTCGGTGTGGGTGGAGACGTTCACGGGCTTGCGGATGGATCGGTTCGCGAAGCTGGTGAAGGTGGTGCGGGAGCGGGGCGGGAACGGGCCCGTGGCGGCCGCCCGTGGTGCCTGCCGCTGGCGGACCGGGTGCTGCTGGTTGCCGTGTACTACCGCACCAACCTCACGATGCGCCAGCTCGCTCCGCTCTTCGGGATCTCCCCGGCCACCGTCTGCAGGGTCATCCAGCGGCTGCGTCCGTTGCTCGCGTTGGAGCCGGCCCCGCGGCCGGTCGCCGAGGTCGAGCGGTTGTGGATCGTGGACGGCACCCTCATCCCAGTCCGCGACCGCACCATCGCCGCCTCCTCCCGCAACTACCGCTTCTCGGCGAACGTGCAGGTCATCATCGACGCCGACACCCGCCTGGTCGTCGCGAGCGCCCGGCCGGCGCCGGGGAACAAGGCCGATGCCCACGTCTGGCGGGAGTCGGATCTGCCGGCCGCGGCGGCCGGCACGACGGTGATCGCGGACGGCGCCTACCTGGGAACCGGCCTGATCGTCCCGCACCGCAGAAGGGCAGGACGCCCCCTCCTGCGCGGCCAGGAGGAGGACAACGCCGAACACCGACGGGTCCGGGCCCGCGTCGAGCACACCTTCGCCCGCATGAAGAACTGGAAGATCCTCCGCGACTGCCGCCAAAAAGGAGACGGCCTCCACCACGCCGTCCAGGCCGTCGCCACCATGCACAACCTCGCCATGACACAGTGAAAGACCAGGTCAGGCGCCACTTCGGCCTGCCGAAGCCGGACCTTCTGCAACACCCTTTACGAGCTCGTGCATGGTTGGCGGTGCGGCGCTGGATCGTGATCCCTGATCATGTTCGTGTGGTGGGGAACGGGTCGCGTGCGGCGATCATCAGCGACCGGAGGATCACGGGGTTGTCGGCCGAGGTGATCGCCGAACTCGTCGCCGAGGTAGGCCCTCTATGGCAGGAACGGCACCAGGCGAGACTGGAGTCCAGGCCACGGAAGCGGGCCGTCGGCGCCGGCGCGAAGCACCGGCTGGTCTTCATCGACCGCCTCCTGGCCACACTCGTCCACCTTCGCCACGGTGCCACCCACGATGTGCTGGCCTGCTGGTTCGACGTCGACCGCTCCACCATCACCCGGGCGATCGGCGAGGTGCGGCCCCTACTCGCGGCACGCGGCTGCACCATCGCGGCCGGCATCCGGCTCCGCACCCTCGCCGAGGTCATCGGCCATCTCGGCACCAGCGGACAGACCGGCATCATCGACGGCACCGAAATCCGGGTCCGCAGGCCCGCTGTCGGCCGCAAGGACCGGGAGAAGTTCATCTCCGGCAAGAACAAGCAGAACGCCGTCAAAGCCATGGTCCTCACCGATGCCAGCGGCAGGCTTCTGTTCTGCAGTCCAGCCCAGCCCGCAAGTTGCGCCGACATCACCCACGCCCGGCAGTTAGGCCTGGTCAAAAACCTAGCCGGCGGCCCGCCCGTCGAGATCCTGGCCGATGCGGGCTACCAGGGGCTGGCCGCCCAGACCGGTGGCCAGGTGGTGACGCCACCACACCGCAAGTTCAAGAAGAACCCACCGGACTGGTACGAGGAGATCTACGAACGCCAGCGCAAGGCGCATTCCTCCCGCCGGATCAGGGTCGAGCACGGCATCGCACACCTCAAGAACTGGCGAGCACTCGCCCGCCACCACAGCCGACGCGAGCACATGAGTGACACGATCCAAGCGGTCGCCGGCCTGCTCTCCCACCAGCAGACCGCCACCCGCAAGCCCGATCAGCGGCAGTGACCACCAGGCCTACCTGCACCTTTCGACGTCGCACCGCCAACCATGCACGAGCTCGTTAGTCCCGGTAGGTCCTCACTCGCCCGGCTGGATGCGCTTGTGGGGCCACGCTCGCTGCGGCCGTGATGCCAGAAGGCTGACGAAGCGGCGTGGGCCGCGAGAAGCCCAGCCTCCCAAATGGGCGGCTGGGCTACCTCCCCTGAGATGCGCGCCTACACCGCACGTAGACGGTCCGCAACTTGCCCGAGGATCTCCGCGAGCTGGCGGCGTCCTTCCTGGGGGAGACCGCGGGAAAGATCGGCGAGCAGGCCTTCCGTGCTGCCGCTGCGTTCGATGTAGCGGTGTAGGAGGCGGGATCGCTGCTTTGGGCTCAACTCTGCGAGAGCCAGGTCCATGACGGCGATGCCGTCGTGCCAGGGTACGACGGTCGCGGTGGTGACCTCCTGCTGCGGAGTGTCGTGCACATCCAGCACTGTCGCGCCCGCGGCTGCTGCTGCTCCCGCAGCGGGCGCCGGCACCTGGCGCTCCCCCGCAGGGTGCTGGGGCGAGCTTGTGTCTTGAGCGCCAGCGGCTCCGTCGGGCTGGGGCACTACTCGGACAGGACGTGCTTCCGTCCCCTGGACCTGATCATCCTGCGGTGGGGTGCTTACGGCGTAAGCACCCTCATTGGATGCCAGCTCGCTTTTACGACGCGACTTGGCGGCGGCACGGGCCGCGAGGGCCTCTTGGGCTGCCCCGTGCTGTTGTTGCTGCGGCAGCTGTCCCACCTGCCGGGCCACCTCAACTGGGAGAGTCTTGGCCTCAACGGCCTGCTGCAGCTCGGGGGTGAGCTTCAGCAGGGCGAGCCGTTGAGTTACCCAGCCGGAGGACTTGTGCAAAGCCTTCGCGACCTGGCGCTGGGAGCCGTGCTTGGCCACCAACTTTTCCAGGGCCCGGGCTTGCTCGATGGGTTCCAGGTCCTTGTTGTGGACTGCCGCCACGAGAGCGTTCTCGAGGAGAGTGTCGGCATCCTCGGCGAGTGAGTCGTCGAGGTGAGCGGGAAGGTCGTCGAGCCCTGCCATGACTGCGGCAGCCAGTCGCCGGTTGCCGTCGACGACGACGTACGCGGCGTCGCCGATGCTCTGCTCGTGGTCGGGGTGGGCGGTCAGAAAGGCCTGCCGGGTAACGACGGCTACAGGCTGGATGAGGCCGCGGGCCGCGAGGCTGTCGGCAAGGTCCTCGATGTCCTGGAGTTCTTCGCGCGGGTTGTACGGATTGTGGGCCAGCGAGTCGACCGCGAGCCGCATCCCCTCCGCAGGGCGGGTCGGCTGCTCTGTCGCCTCAGCGTTGTCCTGTCCGCTGAACCGGGCGAACGCAGCGGCCCGACTGCTCATGGGCTGCGTCACTGCGTCGAAGGTCGCGGAGTCCCCCAACATGTCTGCTTTGCTCATACCTTCACCGCCCGGGCGATCTTCCTCATTGCGTGGGACTGATCGCAGTCGGGGGAGTAGTCCAGGAGAGGACGCTGTTTGCGTACTGCCTCGCGCTGTTCCTTGAGGTCAGGGACTACGGCCAGAACCGGAGGCGTACCGAGGGCCTTCCACTTGTCGAGGGAGGAGGTGGCGATATAGCCGCGCCGGGAGTCGAACTTGTTGACGACCAGACCGATCTGCTCGATGACGATGTCGTAGTCGCGGGCCAGGGAATCGGTTTGCTGGATGAGCATGCCGTACGCCTGGGCGGAGGTGTCCTCTGCTTCCACCGGGATAACTAGGCCGGAGGCGCCGGGAGCCTCATCGTCGCGCTGGCGGCCGTAGAAAAGCGCGGCGTCCATCGCCAAGCCCAGGCTGGGCGGGGAGTCGATGACGATGACGTCGAAGTGCTCCTCGATGGGCGCCATTGCCCTCTCCAGGGTGGCGTGGCGCGGGCCGCGGAAGACGGTGAGTCCGGAGTCCAGCAGGAAGGCGTCGAACGCGGCCGGCAGGATCCGAAGCCGACCGCCGAACCGTGCACCCTCTATGACCACGGTCAGGTCGAGCAGCGAAAGGTTGGCCTGCTCGCGGTGGAGCATGTGCGTAATGAGGCTTTCCTCCCCGGCGGGGATAGCCTTCAGGCCGAGCTGGTGGGATAGATGCCCCTGTGCGTCGTAGTCGACCAGCAGGACACGCTGACCGCTCTCCGCCGCTTCGATCGCCGCCGCCATTGCTTCGTCGGGATCGATGGCACCTTCCGCGAGTGCCTGGGCGAGGCCCGCCGAGATGGCGGTCTTGCCGACGCCGCCCTTCTGGTTGCAGACGATGATGCGTCGCGTGGTCGGCGGAGCCTCGTGGCCAGCGGGATTCTCCGTCAGCCACAGCTCGACCGACTGGGCTAGCCCCTGGATGTAGGAGACACCCCGGGTACGACAGTCTTCCTTGAAGACGTCGTAGAGGCCTTCCGGGAGGAAGGTGCCGAATGACGCGGCGCCGGCCGTGTTGACGGTAGGAAGCTCGTCGGTGCAGCTGCGCCAGGAGTGGATGCCAGCGGTGACGGCGTCCTGCATGTCCGTCTGCAGTTGGGCTGCACGGACCTTGAGGGCCTGCTGGAGATAGGCGGGCAACTTGGAGATCAGCTTCTCCCGCTCGCCTCCGGAGTTCGGAGATGACATACACGGCAGCATACTGTCGCCATACAGAATTTCAGACATTCCGTTAGGGGTGTTTTGCCTCCAAGCTGCGTTAGTTCCCTCTCAGATGCCAACAAGGACCTCGCTGGCGGAGACAGACGGGTGCTTACGGCGTAAGCACCCGTTCCGACACTCCTGCTACTCACAGCACCGGGCGCTGCCGGGGGCTGTCCCGTCCAGGCGGACCAACACGGGACAGCATCAGCGTGGCGAGGGATCCACCTCCACGAGCTGGCCGCCGAAGGCTTGTCGACCAACTGGACCGGCCATCCCAACCCCTGGCAACTGCCCAGCCCCTCGAGCCAGTATCCGGACCGGCCCTGTACTCAACTGGAGCAACCCACCTGGCGAGCGGGAGCCTGTGCTGGCCCACGAAGGACCCGAACGAGACGTCGCACGAAAGCCTCCTGTCCCCGGGTTCGGAGCTATGCGACGAACAACCCGATAGCCATCAAGGCGATAGTCGCGATCGACAGAAACGCAGCACCTCCCCCACCCCAGCAGGCAAGCGGGCTTGCCCCCAACTGCGCGGCGAACAGTCCCGTAACAACGCCCACAAGCGCGGAGAACAGGGTGGCTACGGCTACCCAGACAGCCATGTCATGCGACCCGCTCAAGGTCGTTTTCCTTCCGATGCGGGAAGGCGGCCAGGTAGAGCGCGAGGGCAGGCTCAACCGAGCCGCCCTGAATAAGGGGTGGCTTCGCATCGCCCGCCATATGCGGACGATGGGTTGAGCACTGCTGGCCGACGCAGCAACAACTCAGCAATCTCCTCGGGTTCCCTCGCCCCAAGGTCGCCTCGTCGTCTGCGCCCTGCCGGATCGGTTGCCGCGGAAGATCGGTGTATCTGTCAGGCCGTGCGAGGTCACATGTCGGCGTGACTGACCACGGCTCTGGCGCTGAAGCTCTCAACCTCCAAGCGCAGTCACGACTCTATCGCCCCTTGTGAGCGCCACGGAGCCAGTCCCAGAAGGTCAGGGCGCTTCACGACGGGACAGGCTCGGCCTTCTGCAGCAGCCGGATCACCTGGTTCAGTAAAGCCGCGACACACAGCGCCAGCGGCTGCACGATCTCGTCGCGGCCCTGGCTCATCCCGCGCCGGACTGCGCGAACACGAGTCACCCCACTTCGGCAGCGCTGTACTCGCTCTTCGGCCCTGACATACCACCCGCGACACGCGACCGATCCCCCCTCGGGGTGCTTACGCCGTAAGCACCCCGTCTCCCCTCACCCGTCCATGCCTGGGTGCTTACGGCACCGGCTTCGTTGGATCCTTTGGGAACGAGCGATGCGTGGTGATGTCGGGCTGAGGCCAGGGTTCCGTACTGGCGCTCCCCCCCGCAGGATGCCTGGAGCCATCTGCAGCTTGAGAGTCCGACATAATGATGTCGGCGTGGTCGAACGCCATCTGTCCGGGCAGGTCGTTCAGCGGCCACCAGCGGGCTTCGCAGGAGTCGTCCCCGCGGTGGCCTTCGTACCGTCGAGGACGATGGGCCATGTAGGTGAAGGTGACGAAGGTGCCACACGGGGCCCGGTCGGACTGGTCCCAGACGCCGATCTGGTGCAGGGCGCCGACCGGTACCTCAACGCTGACCTCCTCGGCGAGCTCGCGGTCTGCCGCCGCGTACGGCGCCTCCCCGGCCTCGACGTAACCTCCCGGCAGCGCCCAGGCACCTTCGAAGGGCGGCCAGCCCCGCTCGACCAGCAGGACGTGGCCACTGCGGGTCAGGACGACAACGTCGGCGGTGTACTGGACGGTCGCGGGCTTCATCTCGGTCATGTTCGCCTCTCGGTTAGGAGTGGGCGGGGTCGGTGACGACGAGGAACTGGTCGCTGGCGAGGTCCATCACGACGCGGGCGTCGGTGCCCTGGGCGCGCTGGGCCGCCGCGTATTCGTCAGCGGGCCAGGAGCCGCGGGGGTGGCCGGCGGGGAACCGCTCCAGGACGGTGCGCTGCGCGGGGAGCATGGTCTTCATGGCGTGGTGCCGTTCTCGTAGGCCTCCATGAGGTCGCTGATGGCGTCGGGGTTGGCGGCTTCGCCGATTCACTTCCCATCGACGGTGAACACGGGGACGCCGTCGCGGTCGGCGTCGAAGACGCTCGCGTAGTTGCCCCAGCGCTCGATCACGAGGTCGTGCAGCACGGGGAGTGGGGCGGTGTCCAGGACCTCCAGGGCGTCGACGGTGAGCCGGGCCGGGGCGCCTTCGGTGTCGGGCTGGAGGACGGTGCCGGTGACACGGAGAAGGTCGCCGGGCTGGATCTCGCGCAGCAGCGCGTCGGCGATGCGCGGGTCGGAGGTGGTGCAGGCGTACATGGTGTCCGGGGCGTCGGGGATGAGCTGGTCCGCGTCGCCGGGGGAGTGGATCAGGTCGAACGTGGCGGTGCCCCAGCTGGTGCCGGGGGCCGGGATCGCGTCGAGGTAGCCGTCTATGGCGAGGTGGGTCTGGGGGTTGGTCATCATCGGTCCTCTGTCCGGGTCTTGGCGGTGCGCGGGGTGCGGGGTCGGGGGGTGTATTGGGCGCGGAGTAGCAGCTCGCAGTTGCGCTGCTGCTGGCCGGGGGTGACCGGCCGGGGCTTGGGGCCGTGGCGGTGCCAGAGCGGCGAGGGCGGCGGTTCCGGGTAGGCGAGGGCGTGGTCGACGTCGCGGTGGGAGGACATACTTGGGTCTCCGTCTCGTCTCGTACGGGAGGGAAGGCCCGGGGCAGGCGAACTGGTTTGGACGCCGATGTGCGTCTGTCCCGGGGCAGAGCTACAGCTCGAAGGGCCGGCGGGTGAGCCAGCTGTACGGGCTCTTCCAGGGGCCGGCCTTCGCGGCGGGCCAGTCGAGCTCCCAGCCGGGCCGGTAGCCGCAGGCGCCCCAGCCGTCCGGGCGCCCGTGGGGGATCTCGCGTCCGGCTGCCGCCGCGGCGCGGGCCGCGTTGTACACCTCGTGCGCGGCCTTGATGGCGGCGCTGTCGCTGTCTGCCTGGCCGGTGAAGACGTGCACGCCGCGCAGGCCCTCGGTGTTCCGTATGGGGACGTCCACCTCGAAGTAGTCCTTGGTCATGACGTCCAGCTCCTCTCGTGCTCGCGGTGGTGAGGGACCACCGCGACTGCCCCGGCCCCGGCCGGTGGCGGCAGGGGGCGGGGCGGCACGGAGGACCATCACCCGAGCGCGGTCGGGACCTCGTAGACGTCGATCACGTCCTCGCCACCGGACCAGGTGCCGGGGGCGTGGCGGATGTAGACGATGCGCAGCGGGGAGCCGTCGCGGGCGGCGACGTCGTACTCGTGGACGGTGTGCTTCTTAAGGGCGGAGCGGACGGCCGGGGCTACCGACCTGTCGGGCAGCCGGGAGGGGAACGGCAGGAACTTGGAGCGTTGACGGTGGTGTACTGCAGGGCCTGGCGCGGCCAGATGCGGGCGGCGTTCATCGCGCCGTGGTCGCGCAGGGCCTGGGTGTGGGCGGCGTAGTAGGCGCGGGTGGTCTGGGACATGGGCATGAGCGGATCTCCTTCGGAAGGGCCAGAAGCCGAGGTGGACCGATGCGGTGGTCGCCGTAGTCACGGCGCGGGTTGTGGACCGTGCGGCGGTGCGCGGCAAGGCCGGCTGCACCGACTGGGGAAGAGTTGGTGTCCAACCCTGCGCTAGTGATCAATTCCAAGAGATGCCTGCTGAGGGTGTGGAGTGGGCGGTGGCCGAAGCCACCGCGACACGGTCAGGTGCGGTGGGCTGCCGACCCTGGTTGTTGACATGGCAGCGGGCGGTCAGGCGCCACGGTCGACCTCGGGGTGCGTGAACCGCACGGGCTTGCCCAGTGACCGGGCGTAGGCGATTTCGGCTCGGGTGCTGTCTCCGATGTAGTCGCCGACCACGAGCACCTCATCGGCGAGCCGAATCTTCGCCCGGTGCAGCTCGTCAAGCCGAGCCTTCAACCCCTCGCCCTCGACAGGATCGGCCCAGAGTGCGTGCGGCGACTTCATGTCACAGCCCGGCTTGACGACGATCCGCCCGGCTGCGGTCTCCCGCAGATCGGCCTCGTTCATCTCGGTCATGAAGCGGGTAGAGCCGCAGATCGCGACGATAGGCGGAAGGCTCAACAGCTTCTTCGCGTCGGCGAGCTTCTCCTCGGGGGTGAGCAGTCGCGGGTATGACACTGGTTCCTCCTAGTGGTGCTGTCCAACGGGGCCTGCGGAGACGAGAACGAAGGTGCCCAAGATCGGGCCTCGAAGTCGCGGGGGCTAGTCAGCGGATTGAACAACAGCGTCTCCGCCAGGAGCTCGGCGTCGACCGGACCGCCCAGCTCGTCCCCGATCTACTGCAGGGCGAGCTTGGGAGGCGCGGACACGCTGGAGCCGGGTGCGGGCGGCGGGGGTCACCGGCGGTCGCCCTTGCGCAGGGTGAACCAGGTGGTGACCAGGGCCGCGGCCACGCCGATCGCGCGGTGGGCCGCCTGGTCCAGCTCCATCAGCGCGGTACCCGGACCGGAGACGTCCTGGACGGCCTTGGGGTACTCGGTGCCCTCGCCGCCGGCCTTGCGGACGACGGTGGCGTGCTTGATGTAGCCGCCCTTACCGGCCTTCTCGGCGAGCCAGATCAGCGGGTCGCGCCGGTCCAGAATTCCGTGGGTGACCGCGTTGATCGCGGCGCTGGTCAGGAGCGCGGTCGCGGGAACGCGGTAGCCCAGGGTGCGGGTGACCGCGAGGGTCGAGGCGAGCTGCACGGTGGAGTAGCTGGCGACGTGCCGGCTGACCGAGCGCCTGCCGTACGCGCTGGCGGTGCAGGTGCGGCCTTCGGGGCCGTGGCGCCAGGGGTCCTCCGTCACGGGGGAACCGTCGTTCTTGTAGACCAGGTGGGAGCCGTGCATGCCCTTGGTCGAAGCGTCGTGGCTGTTCTGGACGAACTGGTCCCCGAGGCCGTGGACCCCGTCGAAGACGGCGGTCAGGGCGGCGACCAGGGCGAGGCCCTCAATGGCGCGGAGGCGATCGGTCATGCTGGGTGCTCCTCATCTGGGATGTTCGGGTGGGGTGTGCGGGGCGGCCCAGCCCTTGGTCGATGCTGCGGGCGCCCCGCGATGCGCTTTCGTCCCGGCCGGATTCCGGCCGGGGCGACGAAGTATTAGAAGGGCGGCTCGTCCCAGGCCGGGATGGGGTCAGGCGGCAAGCCAGTGGTTGGCCGGGGGCGCGAAGTAGGAGCTGGGGTCGGCCGGGGTGCCGTCGTGGCATTCCAGGCACGAGCCGAGGGTCTTGAGCGGTACTGGCGGAGAGCACTTGTTCCGCAGCCGTTGTCTTCCTGTTGAGGCGGGGACCTGCGGCGATAAACGAGTCCGCAAAGTCTCTTGCCCACAGGGACTCCAACGGATGGCATGTTGCCTGGGCCATAAAGATGGGGGAACAGTGCAGCAGCTACGTACGGATGACCCAGTCAAGATTGGCGGCTATCAGCTGCTGGGGCGGCTTGGTCAAGGCGGGATGGGTGTGGTCTACATAGGCCGCGGGCCGCAGGGCAACGCAGTGGCCATCAAAGTGGTGCACCCCCAGTACGCCCACGACAGCGAGTTCCGCCGCCGGTTCGTGCGCGAAGTTCGCCTCGCACAAGGAACGACGGGACCAGGGCTGGTCAGGATCGTTGCTGCGGACACGGACGCGCCTCAGCCATGGCTGGCTACCGAGTACATCGCTGGCCCCACCCTTGCTGACGCGGTCATCAGGCACGGCCCACTGGAATCGCCCGTATGGGCAGGTTTGGCTCACCAGCTGGGAACCGCTCTGCACACGGTCCACGAGACCGGCACTGTGCACCGAGACCTGAAGCCAGCCAACGTCTTACTGTCACGCACCGGTCCGTGCCTGACCGACTTCGGCATCGCCCGTGCACACAGCGACAGCGCCCTAACGAAAGTGGGCCAAGCCATCGGCACGATCGGATACATGGCGCCCGAGTATCTCACCTCCGCAACAGCGGACGAGCGCGCTGATCTCTTCGCCTTCGGAGGGGTACTCGCCTACGCGGCGACCGGCCGACACCCCTTCGGACAAGGGCCCTGGGAACAGGTGCAATACCGGTCCGTTCACGAACCGCCGGATCTCACCGGAGTGGAACCCCACGTAGCCGAGTTGCTGGCAGCACTTCTCGACAAGAACCCATATCGGCGCCCACCACTGCTCGCTGTCCTCCGTGCAATCCCAAAACCCGACCTGGCGCAGGCGTGGCTTCCCGCATCAATCCTTGCCGACATCGCCGCCGCTGCCGAGCAGCTGCTACGTCTGAAGGCACCCCAGAACACGCAGCGCACCGATCCGCATGCCGAGCCCGCGCCCACCTTCACCGAGAGCGTCCCCGCACCCCCGCGCCCGGCTCTGTGGCAACAACTGAAAGACGCCTTTAACGGAGTGCCCGTCGACAGAGGCCCGGCTGTTCAGGAATTGCACCTCAGCCACGCAGCAGCCCAATCAGGCGGACCCACGACCTTCCTTGCAGACGTCCGTGAGATGTGTGCCACCTGCAGCGGACGGGGAGTGAGCGCGAAGGGGCTTTGCAATTTTTGCGGAGGCTCCGGTCACCTCCCCGGCACGCCCCAGTCCGTCACCATCGCCTTCGCGCCTGGCCTCAGTGCGGGCACTTTCCTCCTCCTGCCGCGCATGGGGCACCCAGACAGTGAAGGCGACCGTGGCGACTTGTACCTCAAAGTCCGCATCCGCTGAGGGGCAAGACGAAGGACCGCTACGGCATTTCCTCACGCCACTAACCACTTTTGCCGAGACACGGAATCAGTACAAAGCCCTGGCAGGACGATCAGCAGCCTGGAGGCAGAACACGTACCTTCGGCCGCAGGTGGGCAGAGGGCACGTCTGCCGAGCAGCCATCGCGCGGTCCAGCGCCCGCTCCTGGTCCCGCGGCGGGGGCGGGGGGTGAGCACGATGAACCCTTCCGTGTCGGTGAAGTTGGACGTGGATGCGCCCACCAGCCTCGGGGTGCGGGTCGGCGGGCGCGGGTTGAGCGTGTAGGCCGGTCGGCCTGTCCGGTCACCGGCAGTCGGCCGCCCGAGTGCGGGCGGGCGGCTGCCGGTGACCAGGCAGGGCAGTCGGAGCAGGGTTCAGAAGGCGGCGGAGATGACGCCGAGGATGAGGGCGGCCGCGCTGCCGAGGACGAGGGTGGCGGCGGCGGTGGCCCAGAAGGGGTGGCCGATGCCCTTGGGGTCGCGGAGGTCGCTGAGTCCGTCCGCGAGGCGCGCGTGCATCGCGATCAGCGGGGACAGGGCGGTGTACCAGCGGCCGAGGCGGTCGACTTCACCGGCGCCTTCGTTGTCGGGTATGTGCCCGCCGTGGAGTGCGAGGCGGTGGGCTGCGCCTTCGGCGGCCAGGTCGTCGGGCTGGTGGACGACGGGGCTGGTGGTGCGGCAGACGGTGCAGCGGTAGGCGTAGCGGCGCACGGGCGGTGTCTCCTGGTGGCTGGGTTTTGGGCAGGACAGTGCGACGCCCCGCCGGGAAGGGTCTCCGGGCGGGGCGGGGGGCTGAGCTGGGGGGGTGCGGCTAGGTGTTCTTGCGGTAGTAGCCGGGCCGGACGTGTTCGATCTTGCCGACCTTGACCAGGGCGGTCAGGGTGGTGGTGAGGGTTTCGCCGGTCAGGTTGGTGAGGGCGCCGATGGCGTTCTCGTCGACTTCCAGGCCGAGCGCGTCGTGGAGGCAGGCGAGTACGGCGGCTTCCGGGGTGGGCGCCGCCGGTGCGGTGAGCGCCGGGGCCGGCGCGAGCGGCCGCCAGTAGTTCCGGACGGCGCCGAGCTGGAACACCCACTGCTCGCTGTTCGGGTCCTGCCACTCGTGCTCAGGGAACACGTGGTAGTGCGCTCGGAGCACTCCGAGGGCTTCGAGGCAGGCCGAGCGGCCACCGGTCACTTCGATGTGGATGACCGGCTGATGGGAGCAGTCCCGGTTGGGCTCGTGGTCGCCGAGGGCGCCGCAGTTGCACGGCGCCTCGAAGTCGCTGCTGCCCTCGCTCGGTTGCATGGCCTCATGAAACCGCAGTCGGGGTCGTGCGCGCAGGGGTTACAGGAGCCCGAGTTGGGTCAGTTCGCGGCGCGGAGCAGGAGGTCGAGGACCGGGCCGGCCCACGTCTGGCGGTTGTTGAAGCGGGGGAGCTCGTGGGGGTCGGCGGTGCCGAGGGTGTCCATCAGCCGGAGTTCCGCCGCCTTCACTTCGAGTGCCCATACGGTCGGGTCGTAGGCGAGGGCGGCGGTCTGGACGGACCCGAGGAGGCACAGGCCGTGTCGGTCGCAGAGGGTTCCGCGGGTCCAGCCGTATCGGATGATCAGCTCCCGGCCGGTGCGCAGGGTGTGGCGGATGCTGGGCTCCGGGTAGCCAGCCGGGCCGGTGGCGAACACCGTGTCGACCTGGCCGATCAGGCCCTGCACGGCTCGGGCATCGGGGCGGGGGAGGCCGGCACGGTGTGCGGGCCTCGCGAGGTTGCCGAGCATGGGTTCTTGCTCCCTTCTATGCGTTCTTGCGGTAGACGCCGTTCTTGACGCGTTCGATGGCTCCCTTCTTGACCAGGTCGGTCAGCGTGTTGGAGAGCGTCTTCTCGTTGAGGCCGGTGAGGGCGAGGATCGTGGCTTTGGGCATCTCCAGGCCGGCGTGGTCGTCGAGGCAGGCCAGGATGGCGACGTCCGCGGCGGGTTCGGCCGGCGCCTTGAACCCGCCGCTGGGCGGGGGTTCGTATCCGCCGCTGCCCCAGCCCGAGCCGCTGCTGCCGGCAGGGGTGTCGCCGTCGCCGTTCACGGGGGTGTCAGCGATCTGGTGCCGGTCGTTCCAGCTGGTGAAGTCCTGCGGCCAGATGATGGCGTCGTGGCGGATGTAGGGGGCGGCGGATTCCAGGACCCAGGTCCGCATCATCTGCACCGGCTCGCCGGGCGAGCCGACGTAGCCGAGGCCGAACGTCCTCGCCGGGTCGTTGATGGGCAGGTCGTCGGACCAGATGAGGGGCTCGTCCTCGATGTTCCAGGCGGCGGGGATCGCGCCGGGGTCGATGCCCTCGAAGCCCTCCACGGTCACGAGGTTGGACTGGGCGCTGTCGGTGCGCAGCATGATCATCGCGCCGCCCTGGATGACGTTGGTGCGGATCGCGGTGTCTCCGCCGAGCTTGGCGGCGTTGACGGCCTGGTTGACGATCAGCAGCGTCATGCCGAGGTTGCGGCCCAGCGAGGCGAGCTTGTCCAGGATGAACACCGCTTCCTTGCCGGTCTCGGTGGCCGTGTCGGTGATCATGTGGGTCTCGTCCACGACCGTCATGACCCACGGGCAGTCGTCCGTCGCCTTGAAGTTCTTCCGGCCCAGGCGTGCCGACTCGGCGATCCGGTGCTTGAGGATGGCGTAGGACAGGCGCAGGGCCTTGATCGCGTCGTCGCCGGTGGCGGCGTAGGCGGCCATCGTCTCGACGTCGGGGTTGGAGCTGCCCTTGGGGTCGGCGTAGATGATCGCCATCCCGGCGAGGTGTCCGGCGAGGGCGATGATCTGGACGGCGCCGCCCTTGCCGGAGCCGGTGACCCCGGCGATGAACACGTGCTGGGCGCCGAGGACGGGGTCGAAGAGCTGGAGGCGGGCGGGGCGGCCGGAGACGCCGCGCCCGATGGAGATGTATCCGCCCGGGGACGGCTTGAGCACCTGCGGGCCGGGGAAGGGCACCCCGTCCTCCAGGGGGTTCTTCTCCATGATGTGGATCTTCGCCTTGCGAGGGTCGGACTTGTTGGGCTGGTAGTCGACCAGGGTCATGGTGGACCGCAGCGCCCCCACCAGGTCCGTGCGGTTGGGAACGGGCAGGGACGCCTTGTCCTCGTCGGCCACAACCCACGCCACCCAGCCGCCGGTCGCCGGGTCGACCTGGGCGTCCTTGAGGTGGGTGCCCGGCATGACCGTCGGCCGGACCAGGCGGGCCCACATCCCCTCCATCGTGGTGGGGTCCAGCTCCGCCGGCGGGGTCCGGCGCACGGTGACGTACTGCTCGCCGGGGTGGTGGCCGGCCGCGAAGCTGACCCACTCGGCCGGGACCCGGTACGCGGAGCCGACGGACTCGGCGGAGACGTTCACCGACCGGCCCTGGGGGGCCTCGATGATCCCCTCCCACCGGTCCCCGGTGTCGCTCACGCCGACGAGGTGCTGGCCCGGGTGCGCGCCGCCCTCGCCGGAGATGTGGTCGGCCCACACCTTGTAGAGGCCCCCCGGCCCCGGGGCGGCGGCCGGGCCGGCCTCCGGGGTGGGGGCGGTGATGCGGACCTTGCGGGCGGCCAGGGCGGGGCGGAGCTTGATGGTGAGGCCGGCCCACATCGTCCACCAGGCGGCGGAGACAAGCCCGGAGATGCTGGCCGGGTCGAGGAAGCCGGCCATGAGGGCGTCCGCGTACGCGGGGCCGAGGAACGCGCCCGGTACGACGGCCATGGAGGTCAGGAGGCTGGAGCCGAGCAGCGTGGAGCGCTGGGCGGCCAGGACGTCCCCGATCCCCGTGGCGTTGACGATGTTCGCCGGGACGCGGCCCACGTAGTGGGTGGCGAAGGCGGCGCTGCCGCAGACCGTGGCGGCCGCGGTGAGGGCGGCGAGGCCGGGCTCGAGGAGCGGGGTCAGCGCGCTGAGGACGGGCGGGGCGATCACCGAGACCAGCGCGGGGACCTGGTCGGCGAGTTGAGGGCGGCGGGTCACGGTGATCTCGGACATGCTCGGTTACTCCTGTTCGTAGAAAGAGGCGCGGGCCATGGGGACGGTCATCGCACCGACCTGCTCGTCGATGCCCTCGTGGGACTTCTGGGCCTGGGCGTCGGCGGCACGCGCGGCGCCGCCGACGTTGTCGGCGGCCGACGCCGCGGCGATGGCGACCTGGGACAGGCCGCGCATGATCCGCGCCGTGTCCTTGGCCTCGCCGGTGGTGTGGGTGTCGACTTCGAGGTTCGCCAGGTTGTCGGCGACCTGGGCCACCCGCTGGGCGTTCTGGTCGGCGCGCTGGCCGATCTCCCGGATCGTCTCGCCCTCCCTGGCCACGGAGTAGGCGACCTTCTGTACCTCGGCGCGCAGCGCGCGGTAGGTGGTCTCTGCCATCGGGGGCTCCTATCGGGTGTAGAAGGCGCGTTCGGCGGGGCTGGTCTCGGGGGAGTCGGCCACGGCCTTGTAGACGCCGCCGTGGCGGGTCTCCGCGTTCTTGTTGAGGGTCTGCAGAGCGTCGATGCCGCGCGCCGCGTTGGCGTGCATCTTGTCGGCCTCCTTTGCCTGGGCCTCGGTGGCGTCGTGGAGCTTCTGCAGGGAGGCGACCAGGTGCTTGCCGCCCTTGATCTTCGGGTCCTGGCACTGCTCGATCAGCTGCTGGATCTGTTTGACGCGGTTCGCCGAGACTTCCTTGGCTTGCTTGCACTGGTCGGTGATCTGGTGGGTCTGCTGCTCCTTGCCGTGAAGGAACCGGGTGAAGGCGCGCAGGTTGAGGACCTCGCCGCGGGTCAGGGTGGTGCCGTTGGACAGCTGCACGTTGTCGCCGACGACCTTCGCCCCCAGGGGCGTCACTCCCGGCGCCCCCGAAGCGGGCGCGGGGGGAGTGGACGGAGCCGGCGGGACGGTGGGATTGGCGGGCACGGGCGGAACTCCTCGGGTTCGGTCACGGGCGGCGTCCATCTGCGCCTTGTCTCGGGCGGCCTTGTCCCGGATGGCCTGCTGGCCGTCCGCGTAGCCGTCCTTCCACGCGGCCTTGTCCGCTTCGACGGCGGCCTGCTGCGCACCGGCCTTGAAGCCCTCCTCGCGCGCGGGCTGCGCGCTGTAGGGGCCCTTGCGGAGCCTGACCTTGCCCCGCTTGCCGGTGGGAGCGGGGCCGGACGGACCGGTCGGCCCGGCCGGAGCCGGACTGGTCGGTGCGGACGGGCCGGGCGCCGGCGCGCCGGGCGCGGGCTGGGGACCCGGCTTCGTGGTGGCCGGGTCCGGCTTCACCGCCGTGGGCTTGTCCACGGCCTTGGCCGGAGTGGGGGGTGCGGTAGCTGTGCCGGGGGCGGGGGCCTTCGGCGGCGTGGTGGCGGAGGCGGGCTTGCTCTCCGGCGGTTGCCGCCCGTTGGTGTCGGTCTTGCGGCTGGTCTTGTCGTCGCGGGCCGTACGGTCCTGGGTGTCCGCGGACGACTTGCCCGTCTGCTGGCGGGTGTTGTGGTCCTTGCGGTCCGAGGCTGTCTTCGCATCGCGGCTGTTCTTGTCCGCGGAACTGCGGGTGTCGGCCGTCTTCGCGTCCCGGGTGTTGCTGTTCTTGTCCGCCGAGCTACGCGTGTCGGCCGTCTTGGCGTCCCGGCTGTTCTTGTCCGCGGAGCTGCGGGTGTCGGCGGTCTTCGCGTCGCGGCTGTTCTTGTCGGCCTTGGTGCTGGCCGCCGAGGTCTTGGCGTCGCGGGCGCTGTGGTCCTTGGCGGACTTGTCACTCTTGCTGGCGTGGGCGGTGGTCGCCGTTCGGTTCGACTTCGTGTCGGAGGTGGCGCCCTTCTTCTCCGTGATCCCGTGGTTGATCTTGCGATCGGTGGACGTTCCGCGGATCTCGCTGATCGTGTGCTGAACCGCGATCTTCCGCTGCGGACGGTTCGCGATGTAGGCGGCGATCCCCTTCCACATACCGGGGCTCGCGGTGTTCTTCACCCCCTTGCCGGGCTTGCTGTCCGTGCTGCCGTTCTCCTCCTGGGAGGCGTAGGCGGCGGATCCTCCGGAGGCGTCCCGGGTGGGGCGGGCGAGCGTAACCGGAGCGAGGATGCCGCCCCCAGCCGGGGCGGTCGGAGCGGGGGTGGAGGGCGGCGCGGGGGCCTGGGCCGGGGGGCTGGCCGGGGCAGCGCCGACGGGCGGCTGAGGGGGCATCGGGGGCGGGGCGGGCGGGGTCGACACTGCGGAATCCTCACTTTCTGTGACTTCCTTCCTTCCTTCCCTCCCGACCGAAAGGGCCCGTTCACGGCCCCATGGGGCGCGGGAACGGGCCTTTCCGTGTGGGAGGGAAGGAAGGAACTTACGCGGCGTTACCGGCCTTGTTGGCCTTGCGGACCATGAATCCGATCCCGACGACCGCCACTCCGGCGATGACGAGACCTCCCGTGATGCCAGACCCTCCGCCCTGGTTGGAGTCGGAAACGGAGGACACGTTGGCCGCGCCCCGGGAGCCCCCGAGGTTCGTTGTGTTGGCGGGCGGGAACGCCTGCGCGCAGACGTCCTTGTTCATGCCGGCCTTCTCGATGCACGCCTGGAATCCGGCGATGCGCCGCTCTTCCGCTTTCGCGTCCGGGACGTTGACCTTGGCCCGCTCCACCTCGAGCTGCTGGGCCTGGAGCGCAAGCTCCTGGGCCCGCACCTCGGCCTGCCCGGAGGACGCGCTGAAGGCGGAAACGCCGACCGCGCTGGCGCCGACGATGACCAGTCCGGCCATCGCGAGCAGGGCCTTGGTCTGTCCCGTCATCGGGGCCTTGACGGGCGGTCCGTAGGGGGTGGGGGCGGGCTGCTCCCACTCCACGCCGGCAGTCAGGTTGGTGAATCTCTGGTCGATGTATTCGCGTTCGCGGTCGTGGGTCACGCTGGTTCCTCCTTGGAAGGTCAGGTGCTTTTGTCGTCATTTGCGCGTCTCGGCGAGGGCGCGACAGCTCCGGCGAGGACCGGCTGGGCCGGGCTCGCCGAAGCTGAGGACAGAGGAGGTCCCAGTACGGATGACCGGGCCTGCTGGGGGCGGTGGATCTGGTCTACTGGGCAGGCTGTTGCTGCTTCCGGCAGTCGCGGCGAAGGCCAGCCCAAATTCGACTTGGGCTGGCCTTCACTGTTGGTGTCGGACGCTGTGCGGGGCGGTCAGTGCCGGGTGCGCCCGCGCGGCAGGCGCGGGTGGCACCAGAAGCAGCTGGGGCCGTGGTCGTACGTCGTGCGGGAGTGGACGATCAGCAGCGGCGTGGCCACGAGGGCGGCCAGAGCTGCCAGGACGAGGACCATGCCGATCACGTACTGGGACGTGCTCACAGGAGGAGCTCCTCTCGGTCTGGCGGGGTGGCTGGCGCGGCCGGGTTGGCCGCGTCGTCTCACGAGACGTTCGTGTAGCGGGACCGTGCGATCTCAAGTCGGCGGCCGGCGGTGGCCCGTGAGACGCCGAGGATGTCCTTGGCCTCGTCGACTGAGACGGTGTCGAGGCCCTGCCGCCGGTACATGAGGCTCAGCAGCGAGGTGACCTGTCCTTCGATCTCAGCGTCCCGGGCGAGGGCGGGGCGGTTCGTCTCAACCGAGCGCAGCGGGAGGGCGACCGCGCCCCCGGTGCTGGTGTTCGTCTCACGGTCTGACCTGCGGGTCTCACCCGTGTGAGACGTCGTCTCAGTCGTGCTCACCGGGGCCCCGGTCTCACCGGGTGTCGTCTCAAGGGCCCACCGCGTCTCACCCTCGGCCGTCTCAGCCAGGGTCGCCGGAGCGGTGCGCGGGTGCGGGACCGTCTCACCGGGGGCGGTGAGATCGGCGGACCGGGCGGTGTCGGTCTCACCGGTGAGCCGGGTGCGGTCGGTCTCATCCGGCTGCGCCGTCGTGGCTGTGCCGGTCTCACCGGGGGCCGTCTCACCGGGTTCCTTGGTGATCTGGTGGATGCGCCACATCACCCACGGGGCGATGGCGGCTACCGACACGATCAGCCACCACAGCGGCTTCAGCTTGTCGCCGACGGGCGTCTCGACGCCGACGAGGCCGGCGGCCGCCAGGTGGTAGGCGGCGTTCGCGGCGACCATGAGGATGAGCGCGGCGGCGACGTCGCGGTGCCGGCGGAACGCCTGCACGACGTACACGTCGATCGCGAGCGGCAGCGCCCAGGCGACCTGCCACGGCCAGCCGGACAGCTTGGCCAGAGCGAACTCGCCGGACGCGGTGAGGACGATCGTCGCGCCGAGCGCCACCCGGGGGCCCCAGGTGTTGACGAAGTTCTTCCGCTTCTCCTGGAGTGCGATGAGCGCCTGCGCCTTGGCGATCTCCTCGCGAGAGGCGGTCAGCTCCTGCCACACCTCCTGCTGCTCGTAGCGGAAGCGGGAGCGAACCGACTCGGCTTCCTCCTCGGCGGCGGCGACCAGCCGTGCGGCTTCCTTCTCGGCGACCGCGATCCGTTCGGCGGCCGCGGCTTCCGCGCCGGTGATGACCCCGGCGGCCTTCGCCTCGGCCAGCGAGCGGACCTTGAGGACCTCGTCCTCGGCCTGCTCCTGCGCCGCCTGGAGCGTCTGCTGCGCCTCCGTGCGGCGATCGTCGGCATCGTCCTCGGCCTCCCGCAGCACCTCACGGGCCTGGCTGCGGGCGGCGTCCAGAATCCGGGCCGCGTCCTCCTCGGCGGCGGCCACTCCGTCGCGGGCCTGCGTGCGCAGCTGCTCGGAGTCCTTCTCCGCCTGCTCGCGCATCTGCGCCGCGGCCTCGCGCCGGGCCTCCGCGTCGGCCTCGGCGGCCGCGATGAGGTCCGCGGCCCGCTGCTTGGCTTCCTCCACCAGGTGCGCGGCGTGCGCGGTGGTGGCGTCGGATTCGGTCTGGGCGCGGGTCTTGTCCTCCTCGGCCTCGGCGCGGATCTGCTCGGCCCGGGTGCGGGCCGCTTCCACGATCCGGCCGGCCTCCAGCTCGGCTTCGGCCTGGAGCTTCTCGGCGGCCTGGCGGCGGCGGGCCAGGGTCTGCTCGGCGGCGGCCAGGTCGCCGTCGGCGATCGTGCGGGCGCGTTGCACGGTCTCCTCGGCCGCGGTGATCTGCTCGTCGGTGAGCTTGCGCATCCGCTCGGCCTGCGCGGTCGCCGCCGCCAGGATCTCCTCCGCCTCGCTCTGCGCCTTCAGGGCGGCGGCGTCCGCGTCGTCGACCTGCCGGCGGGCCTGGTCCACCAGGGACGCGGCTTCGGTGCGGGCGGCGGCGAGCAGTTGGTCGGCCTCGGCGCGCGCGGAGGTCACCAGCGCCTCGGTTTCCTCCACCGGGGCGGTCGCGGTGGGCTCGGCCACAGCGGTGGCGGTCTCGGTGGGCTCGGCGGACTGGTCGGCGGCGGTGGTCTTCTTCGTCGTGGGCTTCGTGGCGGGCCGGCGGGCAGGGCGTCGGGTGGTCACAGCGGGAAGTCCTTTCTGGCAGTGCGCTTCCTGCATCGGCCGACCGGGGGCCGGTCGGCAGACGGAGGAAGGGGTGGGGGAGCGTGGCCGGGTCAGCCGCTGTGGGGCGGCAGTTCCGGGCGCCGGGAGATGGTGGCGGCCTGCTGGGTGAGCCAGGCGACGGCGGCCGGGGTCATGTCGGCGGCCGTACCGGTGTTGAGCGGGGCGGTGTCGATGTCGCGCATCGCGTCGACGGCCGGCAGCGGCCGCATGTACTCGGGGCTCGCGGCGCCGATCTGGCGGCCCGACGGCAGCGGGGTCAGGTCGTAGGTGGTCCCGCCCACGCAGATCCGCTCGACACGGCAGACGAAGGTGTGGCCCTCCTGCCCGGTCCAGAACATCTCCGGGTTGCGGTAGAGGACGTACTGACCCCGCTTGTATGTGGTCACGGGGGCGGTGCTCTGTGCGGTGTCGGGCACAGCAACTCCTCAGTCCTGATGGTCCGGGCTGTCCGGCTCCCCTTCACCGCCCGACCCGGCCGCCAGATGTTCGGCGGTCGGTGCGGGCGGGTCAGGCAGTCGTCAGGCCGACCGGGAGGAGTTGGCCAGGGTCGCCATCTTGTGGAACGCGGCGCTGTCGGTCTTGCCGCTGCCGACCGTGCCCTCGATGAGCGCGTGCGTGTCCGCAAGCCGGAAGGGCAGCCCGGCACGCATGGCCCCGACGGGCCGGTGCGGGTCGATGATCCGGCCGTCGGGCAGCAGTTCCCCGGTGTCCTCGAAGACCAGGACGGAGTTGCAGAGAAGGCTCCAGCCCTGTTCGGGGTGGGAGGCGATGGTGCGCGCGGCCTCGCGGTCGGGGCTGTCGGCGGTCGGGCACGTCGGCCGGTGCGTGCACAGGGACTTCGGCAGCCGGCTGCCGGTCGGGGTCGTCGCGGTGTCGAGCTTGGTGCTGCGCTGCATGTGGCTCTCCTGGCGAGTGACGGGCCCGAGACTCTCCCGGACCGAAGGCATGTGAAAGGGCGGCATCCCAGAGGGCGACGGCCGGTACGCGGCGGGCCAGGGCTGCGGTCGAGAATCTGGCCTCCGGGCCCGTCGGGCGGGACGCCGGGTATTCAGTTCTTGCCGCGTCGGGCGAGGGGCGGGTGGATGTCGGTGACGCGGTGGCCTGCGTCCCAGGCGGCCGCCGCGGTGAGCACGGCGGCCGCCAGGAGCGCCTGGGTGAGGGGGTGGGTCAGGCCGCGCGCGGCGATGGCCCGTACCCCGTGGTGCTGGGCAGTACGGGCGGCCGGTATGTGCAAGCCGGCTACTCCTGTTCGGGCTGCGGCTGCGGCGGCGTCCCGCAGGTGCAGGGCTCGTGCTTGACCGACTGGTACGGCTTGCCGTCCGCACCGGTGGAGTTCACGGTGACCAGGGTCGGCGGGTGGCCGCAGCCGCTCACCGGACCGTGCCCGTCGCGCTCGCCGACGGCGCCGGGGCGGCGGCGTTCTGGCCGCAGCGGCAGGTCCAGAAGCCGCACAGGACGCAGGCGTCGTCCGCCGCGCGGAACGGCACGTTGAAGGACAGCAGCGGGGGCCGGACGTAGCCGGGGGCCATCTCGGCGAGGGTGCGCCGGGCGCGGCGGCCTTTGGGGATCCGGGCGTCGTCCCGCTCGGCCATCGTGCGCAGCATGGTGCCGACCTGGTGGAAGGAGTCGGTCTCGTCCCGCTCGTAGCCGCGGGAGTCGTCCTCGCGCCGGATGTCGTCGATCTTCCCGGCGCGCGGGGTCAGGGTGGCGGTCATGCCGCGACCTCCCAACCGGTCCGGGCGCGACGGGCGGTGCGCACCACAGCCAGCTTGGCGGCGAGCTCGGCGATCCGCTCGTTCTGCTGCCCCAGGAGTACGGCCTGGTGCGGCATGCCACCGCTCCGGGTCGGCATCCTGCGGGCTTCGCGGTTCAGCTTCACGGCGAGGTCCGTGAGCTTGTTCCACTCCTGGTCGCTGGCCTCGTCGGCGGTGATCGCGGCGGCCAGGCGCTGGGCCTGGAGCTCGCGGAGGGCGACCAGCTCGTAGCCAGAACGGCCGCCGCGGACCAGGTCGTCGACGCGGTCGTTGCCGTCGCCGTCACGCAGGGCCAGCTCCTCGCAGGCCGCCCGGACGGGGCAGCCGTGGCAGAAGCGGATCGCCTCGGCGCGCTGCGCCTGCCAAGTGGCCGGCGGCTCGCCGTCGGCCCGGAAGAAGAGGTCGGGGTCGGCCTGGGCGCACTTGGCGCCGGCGTCGATCGCGGCCTGGAGCACCGGGCGCCGCATCCGGCGGGCCTGAGTGGATGTCATCCTGTGCATGTGCGTCTTCCCTTTCCGGAGGGTGACTGCAAAGACGACCCCCGGGGGCCTAAGCCCGGGGGTTCGTCGTTTCATGACTGCCGTACGAGCAGCCACGGCCTCGGCCGCCCCGTCGTGCAGGGCGGTCGAGGCCGTGATCGTTCGTCGCGGTGTGCTGGTCAGGCCGCCGTCGGGGCCAGGTCCTTCCGGGCGGCGTACTGCCTGCCCAGCTCGGCCTGCCGCTGGTCGAACGCCTTCTCGTCGCCCGGGGCGAGCGGCACGTTGCGGGCGTCGGTCGGCCTGTCGCCGACGGGCAGCTGCGAGCGTCGGGTGTCGGCGTCCTTCACCTTCGGCAGCACTGCGGCCCACTCGGACGCCCGCTTCGCGGGGGCCGCTGCGGCGTACTGGCGGTCGAAGCGCCGGCGCTCCCGGGCGAAGAATTCGCGCAGGGCCTCCCGCTTGGGCTCCTGGCGGAGCAGCCGGAGGACAGTGACGGCCACGCGCTCTCCGTCGGGGCAAGGCAGCGTCTGCCCGTCTCGGTTCTTGGCCTCGCCCTTGCAGGCCAGGCACTGCTGCTGGTGCTGGCGGAACGCCCGGCTGACCTGCTCCGCGTTGATCGGGGCGGGCTTGATCTGGGTGGCGGCCGGGGCCGTCTTCACCTTCGGCTTCGGCAGCACCTTGGTGGCGCGCCGGCAGGCGGCGGTCGGGGCCCCCTCGATCAGCTTCGTGCGCCAGGCGTCGGCCTCGACGTCGATGGTGACGAGTCGGTTGCTACCGGCCGTGCAGCGGCGCGGTTCGGCGGTCTTGGCGCGGCCGGTGTGGTGGGGCACCAGCTTCGGCGTGCCCAGCGTGCCGGTGATCGGAACCCAGGTGGAGCAGTCGGGGCAGACCAGGTGCTCCTTGCCGGGTGTCAGGTCGATCTCGTTGACCTTGAGGTCGGAGGCGGTGATCGGCGTGAGGTAGTTGACGTTCGGGGTGCGGGTCTTGCGGCGGCGCTTGCAGGCCGTCGGCATCGCAGGCGTCGTGGTCATGGGGACTCCTCGTGTTCGAAGGGACGGGGCGCGTCGCGGTGCTCTCTCCGCCCGTCAGGCCGCGCGGGTCGATCCCGGCGTCCTGATGGACAGACAGCGCATCTGCGCTGCGACGTGCAGACAGAGGCATCCAGTCAGGTGACCGGCCCAGGGGATTTGGTGGAGCTATCGACCCTGGCCCTCCCCCTCTTCGGGGGAAGTGCGTCCTGCAGTGGTGGGCGCTTGACGTGCCGATGTAGCGAACGCAACCGATGGATTTAGCGCCCTAAACCGCTCGGCTACCGAAACCATAGGTCTCGTCACGGCGCGCGTCAACCACCTTGAACCGATGCGGTTTAATGAGGTAAACATGACACCTCAGGAAGGGAGGCACGGCATGGAACCGCTCGACGAGGCTCTGCCCGCTCTGAAAGAGCAGCTCGATGCGACCTACGACGTGGTCTTGTCCCAGCTCAAGGAAGTGCCCGATCCTCTGGAGCGCGCGAAAGTCGCCCACACACTCGTTGGCCGGGTACAGGACTACGGCAACGAGTTCCAGGTCGTGCGCAACGAGGCGATGAACGAGACGCTGCGCGTGGGCCAGCTGAACAGCACCCAGCTGGCGGCCGAACTGGGCATCAGCAAGGGCCGAGTGAGCCAGCTCGCCAAGGGAGCACCGCCGGAGCGACTGTTCCTCGGCTCAGGGAAGGTCGTCGTGGCCCTCGCTGAAAAGCTCGAGGACGGAAGGCTGAGGGACGGCCGAGACAAGCCGGTGCAGGGACCTGTGATCGCTACCGAGGACGTCCAAACGTACGAGCGGCTTCGTGAACTGGCCGTAGAGGTCGGCCTTGAGATCGGGTTCGAGCGGATCCCCCTCGGAGGCAACGTCCGACTCAACCGCAACAACTTGATCGTGATCTGCGGTCCGCGGCTCTCGCCCTTGATCGAGCAGATCCTCGAGGGCGACCCTCACCTGCGGTTCGGCAGGGACGAGGACGGCTGGCACCTCATCGACCGCAACACCGGCCAGGTGTATCGCTCCCCTATGGACCGCGGCGAGAACGGTGATGTCGCGTACTTTGGCCGGCTGCCCCGGCCAGATGGCCAGGGAACCTTCCTCTACATCGCAGGCATCCACGCCCGCGGCTCCGGCGGCGTCGTTCACTGGCTCGCCAACGAACTGGCCGACGTGCACCGTGAGCTAAAGGCCAAGAGGTTCTCCACGCTCATCTCCAGTCGGTTCGACCCGGAGACGCTGGAGATCGTCGAAAGCGAGCGCATCACGCCCTTCTACCGCCCGGAAGGGGCCTGACGTGCAGGTATCCATGGCATCGACCCAGGGTGTGGGCCATGCGAACGAGGACATCGTCCACGTCAGCCCTACCGGGGTCGTCGTGCTGGACGGCCTGTCAGCCCCGAAGGACCTTCCCATGGGGTGCGTCCATGGCACCCCATGGTTCGTACGGCAGCTCGGCACATGCTTGATCAACCTGATTGGCGACAACGCGGTGTCGCTGCGCGCAGCGCTGCGAACCGCCATCGCCGAGGTGAACGACCTTCATCGGGACACCTGTGCATTGGACCAGGACGCCGTGCCCGCCTCGACCGTCGTGATGATCCGGGAGCGCGACGACGTCCTCGACTACCTGGTGCTCTCCGACAACGTGCTGGTGCTGGACCTCGGCGACGAGGGCGTTCGTACGATCACCGACAAGCGGGTCGAGGAGGTTGCTGGCGAAGAGATGCGCGCCGCCCTGCAGGGTCCGACCGGCACTCCAGAGCATGCCGCTCGCGTCTCCGCACTTGTCACTGTCCAGCGTCGGCTCCGGAACCGGCCCGGCGGCTACTGGGTGGCAGCAACCGACCCGGCCGCTGCAGACGAGGCGATCGCCGGGACGGTCGACCTCGCCCGGGTCCGGCAGGCCGCTCTGCTGACGGACGGCGCGAGCCGCCTCGTCGACAGCTTCGGTGCCCTGAGCTGGGCGCAACTCCTCGACCTGCTGCGCTCGGAGGGGCCGGCAGCGCTTATCGCCCGTACCCGTGAGGCCGAGCTTGCTGATCCGGTTGGCGAGCGATGGCCGCGCTTCAAGCGGTCTGACGACGCTACCGCGGCATACGTGCGCATCGGCCAGCCCGTACCGCTCTCCTCCGGAGCCCAGCGCCTGGAGCGTGGAAAACACACCGGCTCCTCCTGGGGCGCCGGGGAGCGGTCGGACGGACACACCGCAGCACTCACTCCCGCCCCGCAGGACGTTGCGGCCGCGCTCGACGTAGAGGCTGGAGTCGACGTCATCCGGCGAACTCGCGTCTATCGCGACCGGCACGGCATCGTCGCGCACTCGACGTCTTGGATTCCGGCAGAGTTCGCCCACGCCGTGCCCGCACTGGTCCGCAGCGAACGTCTCGTTGGCGGCACGTCCTTGGACCTCATCGCCAGGGAAACGGGTCGGCACGCTGTGAAACGCATGGACGAGACGGCAGCCCGCATCGCCACCGCCGAGGACGCCCAGCTCCTGGAGCTCGATCCCGCCTCGAGGGAAGCGATCCTGGTCCTCTCCGCTCGGTTCCTCGACGGCGAAGGCCGACCTCTGGAGTTCGGCGTGGACCTCGGCGCCCCCGGCCGTACTCGTGTCGAAACGGCGGATATGACGTGCTGACCACGACCTACACCTTCGCCATGGATGACACCCTGATCAGTTGTCTGGAGCAGCGCCTCGGCGATCTCCTGCGCGCAAAGCGGGTTGAGGCTCTGACCGAGGAAAGGGAGCCTGAGATCGCTCGCATCAGTTCCGCCCTAGCCGGAGGCGTGCTTATGCAGGGGCCTTGCGTGGTTCTGATGACGGGAATGCCAGGTGCCGGTAAGACAACGCTGGCGTTGGCGCTCGCAAGGGCTGGCTTCAAGCGGTTGTGTCCGGACGAGGAGATGTTCCGCCGTTACGGCAGGTACGGCGTTGACTTCCCCCGGGGGGAGTTTCGGGTTCGAGAAGCTCCTGTCCTCAACGACATCGCTGCTGAACTCCGCGCTCTCGTGGAGGCTGGCGAGGATGTCGTGGTCGACCACGGCTTCTGGACGCCGGAGGAGCGGGCCGAGTGGCAGGCCCTGGTGATGGAGTCCGGTGGCATTCCAGTCCTGGTGTACTTGCCGGTCCCGCATGACGTGCGCTGGTCACGGATCCGGGAACGGAATCAGCTCGCTGACATCGACCCCAACTCGATCGAGTTCAGTGAGGAGGACCTGATCCGATTCGCAGGCCGGTTTCACGAGCCCGACACTGACGAGACCCACATTGTCTACGACGGGCAGCCCGACACCCTGTTGACCGCTCTGGGCTGGCCGCGCGAAACAGGTGACCGATGAATTTTCCGCGATTCCCGTCGGGTGGACTCGGCACTCGAGGCACGTCGGACGTTGCTGGAATTCATCCTGCGGTTGTGTCGGGACATGAGGCTAGGCTGTGGATCATCGGAAACGGCGAAAGCCCCAGGACCATGCCGGGTCCCAGGGCTCTCGAACGGGGCGAAGCCTCGTTTGGGCGAGACCTGATGGGAGGTGATCGCGGGATGAAGAGTACCCGCGTCTGCGGAACTGCACGCGTATCTGCGCCGTTTCGTCTTCGCGATCACGCCATCGGGCGCGCCTTTGGGTATGCGCCGACTCCGCTCGAGTTCGAGGGGGTCGGCATGACCTAGCGGCCATCGGCCGCGCGCGCCGATAGGTGGACTAGCAATCCACTGTGGCCCCGCGCGGCCCATCTCGCCGACCATCAGGTCGGCCGCCCAGTTCCCGGATTAGGCCCCGGTCCTGGGCTCCAGCTCATAGAGCTGGATCTGTTCCCTGCAAAACCCCGCTTTGGCGAGCGGGTCACCCGGTCCGCTTGGCAGCGGACCACCCCGGCTCCTCAGAAGTCCCTTTGGCAGGGGGCCTCTGTTGAGCCACCAGCGTCACCCCGGGTTCCGGCGGCTTTGGCAGGCCGTCGGGCTCGGGGCTCCGTCCGTACAGAGCGCTCGGCCGTGGTCAGGTCCCTTGGCAGGGGCCTGGTCGCGGGTCGGGACGATCCATATGAAGGTTGGTGTCCCGCCATAGTGCACGAGAATGGTGTCCCCTGTCAGCTCGACCGTGTCCGATTCGGTCCGGTTCGAGTCATTCCCGCTTCCCGTGTGACGGGATCGGTGTCCGGTTCATTCATCTTTACGCGGTTCCCACCGGAAGTTGGATTTCCGGTACGAAGCTACAAGAGCAACCCCTTCGGCCTCGGATCGGCGAGCGCGGTCGCGGTGTCTGCCGCCCCGCTCGTGCACCCCATCTGGGAGGTCGACGACAACTCCGTCGACGGCGGCGTCCGCCAGGGCCGCGTCACGTGTGACGAAACGGGTTCCAAGCTTTCTGCCCGCCGCGCGGGAGCGCCGGGGGTGATCCGGGCTCAGCGGGCTCTGTCCACAGGCCGTCTTGTGCAGGGTCGGCGGGTGGATGACGAATCGCGCGTTCCGACTGCTCAGGGGGGTGTCCGCTTTGGCGTGTACACCTCGATGACGACACAGACGCTTTCAGTCCATGCGGTCTTCGCCGCTCCTGTTGGGGCGGTGGGCCGATGAGCGCCGTGGCGGCGCCGGCCGCCGTACTGGACCGCCCGCTCTGGGACGACGTCGACAAGGTCGGCGGGGCCCCGGTCAGGATTCCCGGCCAGCGGAGCGCGCTGCAGCCGGTGCCGGGTGCGGGGGTGGTACGACGGCAGCGGGTTCGTGTGCCGATGCGTCTGGTGTGGTCGCCGGCCTATCAGGACGTGTCGCTGTCGGTGTACGTGAAGGTGAAGGCGCTGGCGTCGCGGCCGGAGGGCTGCCAGGCAAAGACGGAGACGATCGCCTCGTACCTGGGGCTGTCGGCGGCGTCGGTGGAGCGAGGAATGACGCAGCTACGCCGTCCGGGCCCGGACGGTGTAGTGGAGCTGCGTTCGGCGCGCCGGACGCTGCCGGGAGGGATGGGGCAGTCGGCGGTGCGGTCGGTACGGCCGATGTCTGGTGAGGAGGCGTTCGTGTGGCTGCCGGTGGCGGCCGCGGAGGACCTCACGCCCCGGCAGCTTCGGGTGTACGCGCTGGTCGCGTACGCACAGGCGCGGGGGATCGCGTTGACCGAGGCGGAGCTCGCCTCGTGTCTTTGGCACCACTCGGGCAAGAAGGCCGGCGAGGCGCTGTCGGTGACGGCTGCGTCAGCGGTCGTCACCGAGGTGGAGGCTGCGCGCTGGTTGACGGTGCAGCGGCGTGCGGGGCAGCGGGGCCGGAACCTGTACATCGCGCACGACCTCGCTCCGGAGGCCCGGCCGGGCGTCCCGGCCGACGGTTGCAGCGCTGCTCCGGAGGCCGCTGAGACAGCTGTGGACAGTGGTTCTGAGGGGTCGGCCAGTTCCCAAGTTGGTGAGGGATCGGGTTCCCAAGTTGGTGAGGGATCGGGTTCCCTGGTTGGTGAGGGATCGGGTTCCCTGGTTGGTGAGGGATCCCTCGCCTATAAGGAATCACCTAGGACTGACTCACCGGATGACGAGCGTGCACTCATCTCACCCGCCGTAGGCGAGGTACAGGTAGTTGAGGGCGCTGAGGCTGTGGAAATCCCGGCTGCCGCGACGACACGTTCGACCAGCGGGGGTGGTGTCGCGCTGCGCGCGGGTGAGATCAGCCAGCCCTCCTCGAAGCCGAGCAGCGAAAAGCGCACCAGCAAGGATGGCGGGTCGTCCCGGTCATCGCACACCGGACCGCAGCTGGCCATGAGCCCGGAGATCTACGCTGTGCTGGAGCCGGTCCACGTGCTGCTGGAGCAGGTAACGAGCAGCTTCGTTGCCCGGAAGATCGCCCGTGAGGTGGGCCGTCAGCTGCGCGAGGGCACCGCCCCCGACCGTCTCCGGCACCGGCTGACGGCCCGCCTGGCCAAGGTGATGCTCTCCGACATCCGCGATCCGGGCCGGTGGCTGCTGGGGGTGGCCCTGCCCCGCTGGGGCTGCGGCTACCAGGACTGCGAGGCCAGCATCATCTGGCGGACCGGCGCGGCCTGCGATCTGTGCGCCGAAATCGTCCAGGACCAGCGCGCCGCCCGCCAGTGCGAACAGCGCCTGGAGCAGGGCCTGTGCCCCCAGCACGGCACCCGACCCGGACCGTTTGGGCGCTGCGCCGACTGTGAGCTGGACGCCGCCATCCGGCGCCCCGCGCCGGTTCTGGTGCCCCGGGAGCCCGAAGGCCCGCGGCGTGCCTCGTGTGGCGACTGCGGGTGCGTGATCTTCCTGACCGGGCGGGCCGTCGACACCGGTCTGTGCAAGCTGTGCCGCGAGGAGGCCGATGCCCTGACTGTCGCCGTTGCCGCTCCCGCTGCGCCGTCGGTGCCGGGGGCCTGCTCCGGGTTCGACGGTGAAGTGCCCTGCACCCGCAGGGCCCTGCCGACCCGCAACGTCTGCCTCACTCACCGCTCCCGGGAGCTTGCCGGGGAGGTGGCGTGATGAGCCAGAGTGCTGAGCCCAGCGGCGTGGACCTGGCCCGTGTCGCCCTGCGGGCCGCGCGGGAGGCCGCCAAGAAGACCGGCGCCCGCACGGCGAAGAACAAGCCGCGGCTGACCCGGACGGTCCGGCGCGACGGCCGCGCCCCCATGGGCCTCGGCGAGGCGTTCACCGCGCTCATGGCCGAGCGCGGCTGGGAGACCCCGACAGCCGGCGCCGGGCTGTGCGAGCGGTGGGCGGTCCTCGCCCCTGACCTCGCCGAACACGTCGCGGCGGTCGGCTACGACGCGGAACGCGGGGAGCTGACGCTGCGCCCGGACTCCACGGCCTGGGCGACGAAGGCCCGGCTGGAGGCGTCGCGAATCATCACCGACGCCAACCGCTCGGCGCGCACCGACGCGGTCTGTACGGTGCGCGTGCTGTCACCCGGCCCCCTGCCCGCGCCCATCGCGGCCGCCGAGCCGGTCCCGGGAAGTGCACCGGTCGTGCAGGGTCCGGTACGTACGCGCGAAACAGCGACGGCCGGCTACCGCCGTGCACTCGAGGCCCACCAGCAGGCCCACACCCAGCGACAGCCGGACCCGGCCACCGCGGCTGCCGTCGGGCGGCAGAACCGGGTCCTTCGGGAGGCAAGCCGTCACGCGTTCCCGGAGCCCGAGGCGGTGCGCGTCGATCAGCCAGCGCCTGTCGACGCTGTACTTGTCCAGCGGCGCCGTGACGCCGAAGCCGTACGCCTGCGGGCACTGCACCGAGCCCGAGCCGAGCGGGCCGGACTCGCCCAGCTGCCGGCCCAGGTCCCGAGGGCAACCTACTCACTGGATCAGACCGGCTGAGCCGCCGGTCCGTGTCAGACCGGCTGAGCCGCCGGTCCGTGAAGGAGGGTGCCAAGGGGCAGAATGTGCTGCCCTGGATATCCGGCTCTCGGGGTGGTCAGCCAGGAGAGCCGGTCGGACGATGGAGTCGGTGAGATGTCGAAGAAGCGCCGAACAAAGCAGGGTTCCTCCGCCAAGAAGCCCCGCCCCGATGTCAAAACGCCGACGGGCAGCACGGCGGCCGTACACATTCCCGAACAGTCCACCCCGGTGACCGTGGAACCATGGGACGTGGAGGGTGACGGCGACCTCTACGGCGGCGAGTCCACTGGAGGGGTCGCGGTAGATTTCACGTTCCGTGGAGCCGTTTTGCCCGGGGTGCTCATGTCGTTCGGGGACCTGTTTGCGAAAGAGCGCCGGCGGGAGATCTCTGCAGGGTGGGGGTACGCGGTGGAACTCCCAGCCGTCCTTGACCTCCTTGAGCATGTTGAGCAAGGCATCGTGGAAGCGAGCGCGGCCCGAGCCCTGCTCCTCGAAGCCGCCGAGAAGTTGTACGGCCCCTTCGGCTGCAGGGCGTTCGAGGACCCTGCCAAGGTCCGGGCCAGCTGCCAGGCAGCCGGCGGGTGCGCCCTGTGCGAAGAGCAGCGCTCGTGGTTCGAGAAGCTGCTCGACCAGTCGGACGTGTTGTGGCACCGCCTTCAGCAGCCGGAGGTGTACCCCTTCGCTGCCGGACGCCGAGGGATTCACGACACCACATGTTCGGTGGTCAAGCGGGAAACCCCGGACAACTACGCCCGCCCGGTCGGCGAGGCGTACACGCAGGCACTGCACCTCTACAGCCACACCGTCGTGCCCTACGACCGCGACATCTTCGAAGGCGCCCGCTCCTACCCCTCCTTCACGGCGATGACCCCAGAGGAGGCCAGGGCATGGATTGCCGAGCGCACCGGCCCCAAGGGCGGTCGGAACTACGCCCGCTGCCAACGGTGCGCCCCCGCCCTGTAATCCCCGCCTGCTACACCGGACCGACGAGCAGGCCGCCGCGTCCAGCGTCGCCGTCAGGCCGCGGCGACGGAGGCCGCCACGCTGCGCCCGGCCCGCAAGAGCGCGTGCGGCACGGGCATACGGCGGCGTCGCCGTGCCGCCGTGTCGGAGGCTCACTCGTTGTCTCCGCGCTCTGTGGAATCCGCTAGCTGTTAACCACCCGGACAGCGAGAATTGTCCAATGCCTCTCATGGATCCTTCCGAAGCCCTCGCGAGCTGCGAACGGTCGCTGCGGGAACTGCTTACCATCTCGCTACGCGACAAGTTCGGCGACAACTGGCTCCAGGAGGTCTTCACCACCGAGGACCTGGCCCGGCTCCGTGAAAAGCAGGAGGTAGAGGCCAAGCGCCGCACCAAGCGAGGTGCGGCCGCCGTGTCAGCGAGCTTGATCACCTATGCCGAGTTCACCCAGCTGACCCGACTCGTAACCAGGCATTGGGACCTCCTCGATGGAGCCCTGGGGGCCAAGAAGGAGATCACCGTCCTTCTGGACCGCATCGAGGCTATGCGCAACGCCGTCGCACATAGCCGGGAACTCCTGCCGTTCGAGCAGGAACTGATGAGCGCCATCGCCGGAGAGATCAGGAACCGAGTGACCATCCACGTCAGCGGCCAGGACGCCTCCGGCGAATACTTTCCCCGCGTCGAAATCGTGCGCGACAGCTTCGGCCACAGCACCGAGACAGCTATCTCGGCTCAAGATCAGATGTTCATGGTGCGGACCGGCGTGACCCTGCGCCCCGGCGACGTTGTGCGGTTCACCTGCCGCGCGGTCGATCCGCAAAGCAGGCCCCTGACGTGGCGTATGCAGACGCCGGACGGAACAAGCCACGACGCTGGCGAGGGTGAGGACCTTGAGATCGTCTGGCAGGTTGAGGAAAAGCACATCCATACCAACGCGTCGCTGCTCTTGACAGTGAGCAGCGACGGCCAGCACCACCGCTATGGGACCGTCGGCTGGGATGCGGCCGTGGACTTCCGCTACAAGGTGCTTCCGCCTGTGACCTGATCCGTTGGCAGGCCGAGCCCATCGTGCGCCGCTCCTGTCAGCGCGCTGGAGGGCCCGCTGCGGAGCCAGCCGACGACGTCAAGTTGGAACGAAGGCTGGGGGTATGCGGGGTGACCGGCGGCAGATCCAGACGGCGGTGCTGGGCAGCGCGGACTCGGAGGAGCCGCTGATGCTGCCGCTGGAGGCAATCGAGCTGGACGCCTGCCGGCATCGGCATCAGCTCGACACGTTCTGGTGCGGTCTGCTCCTCGGCGGATGCGGAGCCCAGCGGACCACGAAGCTTTACACCGCCCGGGTCTGTCACTTCGCCCATCACCCCGGCCCGGACGGCCAACCCCACATCTGCGGCCGCCGGGCCCGAGGCATCTCCAGCGCCGACCACCTGTACGTGAAGTCCGCGGCCGCCGCCTGGTTCCTGAACAGGGGCGAGGAGGCCGACATCGCCTTCGCCCAGCCGAACGGGGCACCGGTCGGCTCACTGGTGGACATCACCTCCCGGCACCGCCGGCTGCGCGTGCACCTGGACCAGGCCGTGGAGCCGGTGTGGGACGACGACGGCATCGAGCCGGTGCTGGGGAACACCGTGCATTCCTCATATCGGGTTATGCGGTCCCGGCGTTCTGTTCGCCATTGTCCTGAGCTGGAACGCGAGTGGCAGGTGCGGGCATCGACACCACGACCAACAGCAGCTTCTCAGCCAATGCAGGTGTGAATTAGGGCAGGCCCAGGAGCTCTTCGCGTGCCGGGGGCCGGTCCGTCCCATGATCTGGCCGGGGCCACCGCCGGCCCTTGGGCGGTGAGGAGTCTCAACATGGGCGTGAACAGCAGTTACCTGTCCAAGACGGAGGTCCAGGCAGTACTGGGCGTCACCTCCTTCCGGCCTGTGGCGGCTGGCACGGAAGTACGACGACTTCCCCCAGCCGACCGAGCCGCCCGTGCCACTCGGCCTGACCGGTGACCGGAAGGAGCCCGAAGAGGTCTGGGACGGTACCCAGCTCTACCAGTGGGCGGCCCGGACGCCGGAGTTCTCCCACCGCGGCGCCGTGCTGCTGCGCCCGCTGCCTGAAGACCTCACGCCCGGCCGGTGGGGCGGCTACAAGGACACCTCGCGTGGACCGGCGCTGGATTGGCATACCGCCCTCGGCACGATCCGCTTCGTGCACAGCCACAACCGCAAGGTCGCCACCGACGTCGCCACCGCCCTGACCCAGGCCGGGAACCCGGACGGCGTGCGCACCGTCTGCGCCCTGTATGGCGACGTGGGTATCACCGGGCCCGCCCTGGTCGCCGCCGAGGTAGCTCACCCCCGTATCGAGTACGAAGCCGAATGGGGCGATGTCGCCGCACTCGCCGGACAGGCGCTGCCTTGGTGGCCTGAGCGGCTGCGCCTGCCCGAGCTGATCCGTGCGTGGAAGCCCGGCAGCCCGGCCGCCGTCGCGGACGTACCGCCCAACACGAACGAGCAGATCCTGCGCCGCGTCGCGCACCGCCCGCCTCGAGCACGGCGCCGACGTCGCGCTGTTCGTCACCACCTGCCGCGCGTTCACGAAGGCGGCGCTGGGCCTGGCGCTGGGCCAGGACATCGTGGCCCTGCACCGCGACCTGCTGGGCTCATGGGTGAAAGGCGCCCACCTGGAGACCCTGAGCCCGCTGAACGGCAGCGGCGGCGGCACCAGGCTGCGTCCCTCCGCCTGACCGTGACACCCGGCGGCAAACAGGCACCCGGGTGGCGGCCGCGCCCCGCGCAGGCGTTCGGGAGGAGACAGCGTGGGGGAAGGGCGCGAGGTCAGGGGCTTCGGGCGAGGACGTCGTCGATGCGGGAGGCGTCGGCGACCCAGGTTGCGGCGGCTGGCGCTATGAAGCCGAGCACGGTGTGGATGTCGTCTCGGCGGGCTTCGAGCGGCAGGTGCCAGATGCCTTCGTGGTGGGCGATGCGGTTGCGGAACTTGTGAAGCCGCTTGACCGGATCTTCCACCGTGGCAAGGGCACGGTTGGGCGCGTGGGGGAAGGCGCTGGCCAGGTCGGGCCACAGGTTGGTCTTGTACTGGCGGGCCAGCAGGAAGCGCCAGAAGCCGAAGCTCAGCTCCGCGATGATCTTCCCGCGCGGGATGGTCGCGCCGGCCCGTCCGGCACGCTCCTGAGCCTGGGCGATATCGGCCCGGGCCTTGCCGCTGAGCGGGACCTGCCTGTCGATGTACCACTCGGTGGTGCGGCCCCGGCGCTGCTGGCGGGCGACGAGCCGTGCGTCCAGCGCGTTGCGCAGCATGATCTCCAGATGCCCGAGCGGTTCGAAGAACGCTGCGGCGAGGTCGCTGTTCCACCGGTACAGCGCGAGTGCGGCGGTGGAATCGCCAGCGCACGCGGTCAGGTAGGGGTTCAGCCGGTCGGGGGTGATCAGCTCGATGACGGCCTTGTCGTCGGGCGGCTCGATGCTGGTGGGCGGCGTGCTGTGCATGGTGGGGCAATCGTAGGTACACTGGGTGGCGAAGACCCTGGAATCGTCCCTGGTAGCCCTCGAAAGTGGGCAGGCCATACCCCCAGGGTTCAGACCTCAGACAAGGGCCGCCCGGCTTGCCGGGCGGCCCTTGTGCTTTCGTATTCCCTCACGCTCGGAGGGGGCAGGTGAGGGGGAGGTGAAGGCAACTTGATCATTTCCGTGACCTGCACAGGCTGGGCGAAGAAGGAGCGGTCGCCGCTTCCAGCGGACGGTAGGCGCGGAACCGCCTGTCGTGGTCGTTTCCAGTGGAAACGACCACGCCCCGCTTGCCCAGCCGAACAAACCGGGCACGGTGTCGCCGGAACCTCCACACAGGTCTCTACCCGCAGTAGAGTCTGTGTATGGCAGATGAAACGAGCATCAAGGTAAGTGCGGCCACCCGTGACCGCCTGGCCGCGCTGGCGACCGAGCAAGGCACCACGATCCGGCAACTCGTCGAGGAGCTCGCTGAGGGCCGTCCAACCCAGGCCGAGTACGCGGAGCGCGCGGAGCAGGCCCGTGCCGAGCTCGCCTCCATGCTGGGCACCGTGCCGAGCGAGGAGGCCGAGGCGAAGGCCCGTGGCCTCCTGGAGCGCCTCGGCGCCAGCCAGGACTCGGCGGCCGCGTAGTGGGGCCGATCGCGGTCGTCCTGGACCACACGACCGCTACCGCCCTTCACGACCCCAAGGACCCGTACAACGAGGCCGTCGCCGCGTTCTACGTACAAGCCTCCGGCGGCCTGGGCACCCTCTACGCCCCAGTGCTCTCCCTGACCGCGGGTGATACCGGGCGGCCCGGCCTGCTCGCCTACATCAACGGGCTGCGGTTCATCGAGATCGAGCCCTTCGACACCGCCGCCGCCCTGTCCGCCACCGAGCTCCTGCACGCCGGGCACCGCTGGGCCTCCGTCCACGCCATCCACGCGGCCCGCCCCTCGGCAGACTTCCCCGCCGGCCGGTACCTGCTCACTCTGGAGCCCGAGCTGTACGACGGCACCGGCGTCCAGGCCGTCCATCCTGATCATTGACAGGACCGTCCAAGACCAGCCGTGTCACCCGGCGGGGGTCTGCACCCCGTGCTGCGGTCGGCGCACTTGAAGGGGCACTCGCCATCGCTGGCCACTGCCCCTCTTTTCTTTTGGTCCGCACGCCGATCGGTCGGCGTGCGGACCATCGTCTTGCCGGGCTCCTGGTACCGGAGGCAACTCACGAGGCACCCGGACCGGCTGGTGGCGCTGAAGAACGGGGGCGAGGTGCTACGCAGGGCGGACAACGGGGAGCTGAGCATCCGGGGCATACGCGGCTCGTTCCGTGGGCGTCCAGTCCGGTCAGACTGGAGCAGGCCGTAGTCGGTGGTGAGTCGGTCGGCGATCCGCTCCACCAGCGCGGGTTAATGGAAACGGCGGCCGGTGTGCAGCAGCCCCGCTACAGGTGGGGCAACTGCTCGCGTACGGGGCCGGCGAGCTCGGCGTAGAAGTCGGTGCGGTCCTGGGCCTGGAGGACCTGGGCGCACACGGTCAGTAGGCCGGTGCGGGCCTCGGGCCGGTCCAGGACGGGGGCGAGGTCGGTTCGGATGCGGGCGGCCGCGGCGGGGACCAGCAGTGCGTACAGGTACAGGGTGGCGGCGTCGGAGCCGTAGGGGGCGCGGCCCCATCCTTCCCAGTCCAGGATGTGTGGGCCGCGGGTGATGTTGCCGTAGTGGAGGTCGCCGTGGGCGGTGCTCCAGGTGATGGCGTCGTTGAGCTGGTGGCCGGTGAATTGGGGGATGACGCGGCGGAGGTACTCCTCGTGTACGGCTTCGCGGTCTGTCGGCGGCGGTACGTCGGCGAGGGTGTCCAAGGCGGCGACCATCTCCTTCCACCACGTCCCGGGCAGGCCGGGGTCTTCGTCGAGGACGGGACGCGGGGAAACGATCGGGTCGGGGGCGAGGCCGTACAGCTCGGCCCGGTAGGCGTAGCCCTCAGTGGTCCAGTCCCGAATGCGGAACAGGTCGGGGCGCGGCACCGACGCGGGGAGGGCGCGGGAGGTGGAGGGGCCGTTCCACAGCTTGTCGCCCTCGGTGCCGGCCTCGGCGCAGACGACGCGGAGCCAGTGCGGGCCGGCAGCCCCCGACAAGGTTCGGCCCCGGTACCCCCACACCCGCCGGCCGGTGGCGCGCAGGCCGAACTGGTTTGCGGCGTGCTGCTGGGCGGCCAGCATCCGGTCGACGGTGGCGGGTGCGGGGGCGTCGAACATGGCGGATCCCTACCTCGGCTGGGAGACGGCGGCCGCGTCCTTGGATACCAGCTCGGTGGCGAGGGCCGCGACCTGTTCCACGGTGAGGCCGGAGCGGTCGGCCAGTTCTCCGAGGGTCAGGCGGGCGCCGGAGACCAGGGCCTCCAGCGCGGGGCGCACGGATGGGTGGAGCTCCCATTCGTGTCCGGCGGCGCGCAGTACGACGGCCTCGTCGGCTGCCTCCAGCGCGGCCCGGGCGGTGGTGAGGGCCAGGACCAGCCCGGGGTCGGCTGGGACGTCGTCGATGTACGGGAGGGAGGGGGCCGGGCGGCCGGGGTCGCGGGCGTCCAGGGAGGCGGCGAACTCCGAGACGATGTGCGGGTGGAGGGCTTCGGACACCTCCTTGCGTAGCTGCTCGGCGTACGCGGTGCGCTCGGCGGGGCCGGCCACGATGGGCACGCCCGCCCGCAGGGTGGGGGAGTGGAGGAGCTGCCCGGCCAGCCACAGCAGGAGGTGGTGGCCGGTCACTGGGGTCAGCCCGCATGTCAGGTGCAGGGAGCGGCCCTGCGTGGCAGCCACCGCGTGCCACCAGCCCCGCGGTACATAGAGCATGTCCCCGGCCTGCAGAATCACTTTGGCGAGCGGCGGCCCGGTGGGCTTCTCGGGGGCTTCGACGTCCAGGCGGAGCGGGTCTGTGCGGGTGGCTCCGTACAGGTTCCAGCGCTTCGCGCCTTCGAGCTGGAAGATCACCGTGTCGTGGTCGTCCCAGTGGATACCGAAGGCTTCGGTGGGGTGCCAGGAGGCGTACAGGTTGGCCTGGACGTCGGTACGAAAGTGCCGCTCCAGCGCCTCGGCCAGGGCCTGGACGCCGGGGTGGAGCTTGTCGACGGCGTCCAGGACCAGGGAGGCGCCGGCGCTGATCTGTTGGTGGAGGCCGGAGGGCTCGACGCGGTGGCGGACTTCGGAGCGCTTGTGATCGAGGTGTGCAGGTACTCGTACGGCGGGACCTGCTCCCCGTCGTTGAACAGGCGCAGGCGCGGGGCGTCGAGGCGGTGTCGGGCGACCAGGTCGTTCAGGTCGTCCCACGTGAACATGCCGCTGAGGTCGGCGGCCTGTGACCAGTGCTGGTAGGAGCGGCCGAAAGCCTCGGCGAGGAATTCCCCGCCGAGGCTCCGGACCGCCGCGTCAATCGCGGTGGTCATGGTCGGCGATCAGTCGTTGCCGTCGCCCTTGCCGGTGCCCCCGCCGTCGGGGGTCCGGGTCGCGGCCCCCTTGATGGAGCGACTGGAGAGGATCAGGTTCATGACGTACTCCTTCTCTCGTGTCGGATGGAGCGTGGACGGCGCCCGCCGCCCCCAGGCGAGGCGGGCGCCAGTGCGGGGCCGGCTGGGATGGGGAGCCCCTGGAGGCGTTGTCCCGGCCGGTTCCGTTCGACCATTGAAGGTCCGGGGAAGACCACAGGGGAGGGCCGCTCCAGGGGGCCGATTCCCGCTGTGGGGTGCCGCGTTGGGGGGCCAGGATGGTCTTTCGAGACCCACACTCGGGGAGGCCCGGCATGGTGAGCCCGGACGGAATCGGCGAGCTGCTGCGCACCATCAGGGAACGGGCGGACCGGACTCGCGAGCAGCAGGCCAAGTGCATGACCGCCGCCGGCCTCGTGTGCACGGTCGAGAACCTGAAGCGCTGGGAGCCCGAGCGCCGCTTACCGACCCCGGTCTGGTGCGATCCGCACCGTCTACGGCCTGACCGACGAGCAGCTGGACCAGGCCCTGGAGAACACCCGGCGACACCGCAGGCAGCAGAGGATGGAGGACGACGACGTGAAGCGACGCAAGCTGTTCACCCTGGCGGCGGCCACGGCGGGGTTCGCCGTGCTGCCCGGCATCGCGCAGGCCCGGGAGGGCATCGAAACCGGCCTGGACGCCGGCGGCGCCGGGGACCTCGCCTACCTGGAAGGCGCGTTCGAGCGGCACCGGGGCGGCTACAACGGGCGGGCTCCCGATGCCGTCCTCGGGGAGATGCGGGAGGACCTGGCGCTCCTCGCCGCCGTCCTGCGCCGGCCTCACCCCGCGCGGGACCGTACCGACCTGGCGCGTACAGCCGCCGGGATCTCCGGCCTGGTGGCCATCGTCCAGCATGACCGCGGCGATCAGGCCGACGCGCACCGCTGGTTCGCCACCGCAGAGAAAGCGGCCCGCGAGTCCGGGGACCGGCGGATGACGGCCTGGGTCCTGGGCCGTCACGCCATGGTCGGCCTGAACTACGGCGCCCCGGGACAGGCCGCCCGCATCGCCGCGCAGGCCCGCCGGGAAGCCGGCGGCCGCCCCTCCGGCGCGGCCGCGCTCGCGGCCGCCGTCAACGCCCGCGCCCTCGCCGCCGTCGGCGACCTGGCTGGCGCCCGCCGGGCAGTGGACGACGTCCGCACCCTGGCCGAACAGCTGGACGGCCCCGAGTCAGCGGACACCTGGTTCGGATACCCGGCCCAGAAGCACGCGGTGCACCTCTCCCAGGCGTACACGCTGCTCGGCGACACCCGCGCCGCCTACCGGGCGCAAGACGACGCCCTGGCCCTGACCACCTCGCCATCGGTGATGACCCGCGCCCTGATCGCCATGGACACCGCCGCCTGCCTGCGCGTCGACGGAGACCCGGGCGCAGCCGCCGCGATGGCAGCGGCCGTCTACAACCGGCTGCCACCCGCTTACCGGACCGGCCTGGTGCACTCCCGCGCCCAACTGCTGCATGAAGCGGCCCACTTCGTCCCGCCCTGGCGGTCACGTCGTGATCGTCACCCGTTCCCCCGAGGAGATCACGAAGACCGCTGCGGGCAGTAACTGGACGGCCCACCATGACGGCTACTGGTCGAGCGAGGGGAAGGGGACGTTCCAGCGCGGCATCAGCGCGGCGGAGACCACCGCGCTCGCCCGCCGCGCCGGCCTCGCCCCCGCGGCGGGGACGCCTGGGCTGCCACTGCCCGGAGTGAGCCACATCGTGCTGGCCAAGCCCGGGCTTTAGAGGCGTTGCGGGACCGGCACCGCGGGTCAGCGGTTGCCAGTCCAGACAATGCGCTCCGAAAAGCCTCCCCGCTGCTCGGCCTTGGAAGCGCGGAGTTTCTCCAGCTGATCGGAATCGACACCGAGGTCCGCGGCGAGCGCGAAGGCGACCTCGAGGACGTCCGCGAGCTCCTCGGGGGCATCCGTCTCGTCCGCCTCCATATACTCCGCGACTTCCTCGGCCAGCTTGGCGCGAAGGCGCTGGCGGTACTCGGCCGGGTCGGCCACGTAGACCTCCGGTTCGGCCCCGTCGGCGCGGATGATCTGAGGAATCCGGTCCCGTACCAGCTTACCTTCGGTGAGCACGTACTCTCCTGCACCAGTTCGTCCTTCGCCGACCACGCGGCCGGCCCCGTGTTGTTCGAGCGTAGAGATGGCGCCTCATCCGGCGCCATCAGAACCAGGAATCCCACCCGAAGTGGTCAGTCCTTCGGATCCGCATGAGTGCTCGTGAGGAGCGCCCGAGTCAGAACTGAATCCATGGCAAAGCTCCGGTCGTGACGAGCAGGTCCAAGTGCTCGATCGGTTCTGCGGCTTTCTGCAGCAGAAAGTTCAGGTAGCCGACCGTGTCACGTGCCGTCCGCACGCCCCCCGGCACCGGCGCGCTAGGTACCAAGCGCCGCTTGGTCTGCGACGGCACCGCGGATCCACAGAGGCGGGGTGTTCGTCGGACGGCGTAGTCACCGATCCACAATGTGGCCAGTCGACCGAGCCGGTTGTGCTCGGGATCGGTGAGGGCCAGGGTCACCGTCCAGCTCGGCTCTGCGCGCTAGTCTTCGGTCCACCCTGCGGCGTCGGGTCCTTCCGCCAGGGGAAGGCTCCGGACAGCCGAGCTGCCCGCCTCGGAATGGGAAGGCCACGACCCCGAGCAACTCACCTCCGAGGAGGAAGTCTGGGGTTCCGCCCGTCGGCAGATCGCATCCCGACCCAGCTGGCCTCCCGGCCCGCGGAGGCTTCTTGGCATCATCTCGACATGACCCCGACCCTTCCCCGCACTGTCCGAGCCGTCAACACCGCTCAGCTCCTGGACCTGGCCCAAGAGGCCGCCATGCACAGCTTCAGCCAGCGTCTCCCGGTCGACTGGCTCCAAGAGCACCTCGCCGCAGAGACGACGCATTACGTGTTCCCTACCCTCGTCCAGCGGCTCACGCACCGTCCAGAGATGCCGCTGCAGTGGAGGTGCCAGCAGCTCCTGACTGTCAGCACCGGCGAACAGATCTGGGGTCTGCTCGACATCCTTCCCGGCACCTTCGACAAGATCCCGGAGACCTTGGACAAGGCGTCCAAGAAAGACATCGTCAGCCGCATCGAGCAAGCAGTGACTGTGCGGGAGTGGGTGGAACGGACGGCTGCCGATGCAGGCCCCCGGACAGCGGTGCTGTTGAGACAAAATGGAACGTCCAGGTCACAGTGGTGACGCCTGACATCGAAAAAACAGAGCCTCGCACCTATGTGTGATTACCCGATTTTGCGCGGGTCTGCAGCTCCTCGACGTCGGACGGGCCCTGCCTGCGGGAGTCCTGCTCTTCGAACAGGGCGACCGTCCCCGGACTGCGGATGGCGGCCAACTCCTCGCGCCCGGCGTCCTCGGCGGACGGCCGGCCCGGTACAGCTCCCGGTACGCCTCGGCCTCCTTCTTGTCGTACTCGGCAGCGATCTCCAGCGCCTCCTTGCGGCTGGTGCCGGCCAGCCGCGATGCCGCCCTCGGAGGTTGCGGTGCCCGCGAGCGGCCCTACGACCTGACCAGCGCAGTCAGGATTCCGGGAGTCGGTGATCGGGCTGCACCAAGGTTCCGGCGTACGGGTGAGACAGGAATGACGTAGCCCCCGCCCTGGTCAGGGGGCGGGGCTACGACGTGAGGTGCTCGGGTCAGATGCGTACGCCGAACATCCGGAGCGTGGCCTTGCAGAGCTGCACCATGAGCTTGAGGGGCCAGACGATGCATAGATTGATCATCAGGCTGACGAGGCCGAACATGGTTCCTCCTTCCCTTGGGAGCGTGGCCTACTCGCAGCCGACGCCGTCGCCGTCACGGTCCAAGTGGCGGCCGTAGCCCGGATCGCCCCTGTGAACAGGGGCGGCGCCGGCAGCTCGCGCGGCCGTGCAGTTCTTGTAGTACACGCTGCCTCCGCCGGAGCCACCGGAGCCGCTTCCTCCGCCGGAGCCGCCGGTGGTAGAGGTCGAGCCGCCTGTGGACGAGTTGTGGGAGTCGTCGTCGTTGGGGGCTGGCGCCGGCTTGGGGTGCAGTTCGGTGTGCTGCGACGAGGGGCACGCGGTGCCGGGGGCGGCGAGCTGCAGGTAGGCGGTCGTGGTTTTGGGAGTCTGGAGTTCTTTGTTCTCGGCGGGCTCCTGGAAGCAGACCACCCAATCGTCCACGGCGCCGGGAAGGGTGACGTCGGTGTACGCGCTCTGCGGCTCGATCTTCTGGAGTCCGATCGGCTTGAGTGCTTCGGACGCCTTGGCGAAGGTCTGTCCGACAACCTTGGGCATCTTCGGATACGGGATCGGTTCGCCGTCGTTGGCCGGGCACGGGACCTCGTTGCGGACCACGCCGAAGTCGAGCGTCGGCAGCTTGCCGATCTGCTTGGCTGCCGGGGTCTGGAAACACACCTTCCAGTTGTCGTCGTCCCACTGGCTTGTGTTGGTGTCAGCAGCGTCATGCGAGGTCGCGTTGTAGCCAGCGGTTGAGGCCGCCTTTTTTGCTGCCTTGAGGCTCTGGCCGACGAAGCTAGGAGGGGCGGACGGGCTCGGGCGCGGACTGGTGCTCGGTGCGGTGGCGAGCGCCTGCGGCTTGGCGTCGGTGTCCGTCTTCTTCGGTGGGTCGGACAGTAGCGGGATCAAGAACCAGATGCCGGACAGGACGGTCGCGACAATTTTTTTCGTTTGGCTCCAACGGCTTGTCCAGGCGAGTGCGATACCCACCGGCGGCAGGAAGAACAGCATTGTGATGATCAAGGCGGGATGCTGCCACCAGCGTCGGGGCGGCGCGGGCGTGGGCGAGTAGGCGTGCGGCGGCGGGTACACGAGTCTCCTGGTCCTGAGCACTACTTGAAACCGCAAAGAGTACACAGATAGTTAAAGATTCTTCACCGACTGTTGCTTGGGCGCTGAGACCGCGAAGCCCTGGCTGTGCCTCGGCGGGTGCCTCGGACAGGAACCTGGGGGCTGTGACGGCGGCGTTGATGGGCCGTGGCGGGCGCGCTTCATGGTCTCTCATGTCGTGAATCCGGTCCGTTGGGCCGGACCGCGTTCGCCCGGTGCGTGGGCAGCGGCAGGCTCGCCCTGGTCGCCGCCGCCGTTCGACCGGGCGATGCAGCAGATCCTCGACTGTGAGGTCTTCCTCGACGATCAGCGCAAGTAGATCGACGTGTGAGGACGCCTTCGGAGCCTGCCCGCTTCCGGCGTCGGACCGCTCGCGGGTCACCGATGCGCGCTCCACGCGCGCAGAGGGCGAAGGGAAAGTTACCGCTGTATAAGCAGGTCCTACGCGGTTCGTGGTTCACGCAGCCCTGTCCTCGGTGCCTCGCCAAGAAGGGCAAGGGCTGCCTTAACGACGACGGCATCGGCAACGGCCCCCGCCGGCAGCTCCCCCACGACGAACGCCTCCGTCTGATCATCAACGAACGAAAGCGTCAGGCTGAGCCGTCCCCGCGCTCGCAGCTACGTTCCGTGTGGGCGTTACCGACGTCGCCACTACCTGCAAGGCCGATCCGGGGGTCCGCTGCAACTCGCCGGGCGGCCACCCGCACCAATCCCGCGTCGCACAACTGCGGCGACAGACCCGGTGAGCTGAAAGGAGGGCGGCTGTGGGGCATGCGGTCGAGGCCAGCACCCAGGAGGGCGCGGCACAAGTGTGCCATCTGCTCGCGGACGGGGACCGGTGAGCTCGGCGCAGGCCTCAGGCCCGTCCATTATCCGACCGCACGCCAGACCTACCGGGGCCTGGGCTGGAAGCCGAAGGCCACCATCGCCGAGGGGGTGACCCGATACGTGAAGTGGCTCCAGGACACCTCGGCTGCCGCCCCGGAATGGCTTGAGTGGTGGGCTCAGGAAGTCTTTCGGGGGTTGACGTAGAAGTGGTGCTGCGTGAGGGCTGCCCCTGGGGCGAAGGAGGGGCACTGAAAGGCGTGTGGACAGATAATCTCCGCGCAGATAGTCTTCTCGAAGAGAATCTTCGACCAGGAGGCCACTGATGTGGACGTACGAGCACAGCACCGAGACCGACGCCGCACCCGAGGCGATCTGGCGTCTGTGGGCTGACGTCGAGAACTGGGGAGTCTGGAACACCGACATCGCGAGCATCCAGATCAGCGGCCCGTTCGCGGCGGGCGCTGAGATCGTGATGACGCCAGCCGGCCAGGACCCGGTGCACCTGATCGTCGCCGAGGCGACCGTCAACGAACTGTTTGTGGACGAGGCCCGGTTCGACGGGCTGCTCCTTCGCACCATTCACCGGCTCGACCAGGGCAAGCAAGGCCGCACTCGAGTGACGTACCGGATGGAGATCACCGGCACCGGAGCCGACCAGCTCGGCCCGCGAATCGGTCCGGCCGTCACCGCGGACTGGCCCGAGACCATGGCCGCCCTGGTCAAGCTGGCACAGGACTGATGGCCCTCAGCCCCGGCGACAGCCCTGGGTTCCTGCTCTGGCACGCCACGCTGCGCTGGCAGCGCGATATCGCCGCGGCCCTCGGCCCGATGGACCTCACCCACGTCCAGTTCGTTCTGCTTGCCTGCACCTGGTGGCTGAATACCCAGGGCGAACACCCCAACCAGCAGGCCCTGGCCCGCCAGGCCGGCACCGACGTCAAGATGACCTCGCAGGTCCTGCGCGCCCTGGAGGCCAAGGGTTTGATCGAGCGCGAGGTAGACCCCGCCGACACCCGCGCCAAACGGCTGCGTGTCACCAGTGCCGGAGCCGAGCTGGCTCCGCGCGCGATCGCCGCCGTCGAGAACGTCGACACACGTTTCTTCCAGCCGGTGGTGCACGACGACGCCGTAACCATGCTCAGCCGCCTGGCCCACCCCGAATCCTGAAGCCCCCAACGCGGACACCGCCGGCCCCAAATCGTCGCCCGACGGTGTCCGCGTGACACCGCCCGGTCCGCCCCAACGCCGAGGAACGGCGACTCCTTCGTGACCGTCCGCTCCGCGTACCGGTTCCGCTGCGTGCCTGAGAGCGCCATCGGCTGAAAAAGATGGCCTACGGTCACAAGGCCCCCCGTCAACTCCGTCCGGTGCCGCACGCGCCTCACCCTGGCGACCCTGTTGCTCAGCTTGCGGCCGGACGGAACGCCTCCTCCCAGCAGGGGCCACCTCCGCCAACCAATCATGATCACGGCACTGATCTCGTCGTGGTCATTAGCCCTTCAACGCCGATACTTCCTAGTCTTCGGAGTTGGAATCGGTCGTACGGCCGTGTTCGACTTTCAGTCGCTTCAGTCCCTGATCGCCGTGTCGTAGCGCTGTGAACTGCCCGGATGCCAGCGACGGAAGATCGAGGGCAGCATCTAATGGTGTGCACCAGATGCGTGTCTGGGACTTCGGTTCCGACCGAGCTCACCCAATGAGGAGGACCTTGTGGCACCGGGGTGTGACGCCCGGCCAGGAGGAGCGTGGCCGGGGAAGGGGAGCGCGCCTATCGGTGTGGCTGGCGGCAGCGGTTCCTCACGGCGAAGCCGTCTGCAGGCTTGGGAGGTGGGTCAGAGGCGGAACAGTACTCCGCGCCAGGTCCAGCCGGCGTCGAGGACGGTCTGACGGAGCGGGTTCTTGATCTGGCTGGTTTCGAAGCGGACGGTCTGGACTCTGCGCTCTCGCCCATCGGATCCCTTCTGTTTCTCGTAGACCCAGTACACCGCGTTCGCCGGGCCGCTGGAGCGCTGACCGCGGGTGTGCTCGGCGAACGAGCCCTCCCACTGCTCGTCGAGGGCGCGCACTTCACGCTTTGCCGCGTCCAGGCGCATCCGAGTCCACAGCCGTACGCGCAGCCCGGGCACCCGACACTCGGCTACTAGGTCACCCTCCTTCCCGACGCCGTGGCGCAGGACGAAAGGAACGTCTGTCCCATTGAGCGCGAGGAGCGCCGCGCGCACCTCTTGGATGTGCCGCGGCGTCACCCCTTCCTCGGGGTAGCGGGTTCCGAGGTACTTGTCCATGAATCGACCCATGACTACGCCTCCGCTTCGGTTCCCGGGCGCACGGTGCGCACGAGGACCTGGAAGTCGCCCAGGACATCCTTGTGCTGGGCAGCGGTCGCAGTCAGCGCCAAACGGATCACCGCCTGCCGGTGCGGGTCTCGTACGTCCGCCTAAACGGGAACGTCCAGGTCACGGCGTCGATGCATGACACCGAAAGTGAGAACCTACAGCAGCCTCTTGGAGACTCCCGGGCGCCTTCGACTACCAGCCGGCCCACGACCCGTACCTCACCCTCTATGCTCGGTACGTACGGGGTAGCCCCAGTGGCCGCCTCTGGCAGCCGGGGCGGGGTTGTGACGGATCGTCTACTGGTCGAGTGCGAGGCCGATGGGCTGGTGACGGTCCGGGAGTGGCCGTCGGGTGAGCTTTATCCGATGGTGGCCGCTCAGGCGGCTTCCCTGCGGTGGCCCCTGGACAAGCACGACCTGGCGGAGCTCCGCTGGTACTTGGAGCAGTACCTGCGCGCTCCGTTCGGGGTCTACGGCGACCGCGGCAGTGCGGTCGAGACCCAGCTGCCGGTTTGGGGGGCCCGCATCTTCCAAGCGGTGTTTGGCGCCGGTCTCGCCCGTGACGCCTACGTCCGGGCTCGGGCACGGGGTGGCCCGATTGAGGTCGTGATCCTCTCCGCCACCGCTGGCCCCCTCGGCCTGCCGTGGGAGCTGATGGCCGACCCGGCGCGGCCCACGCCGCTCGCCTTGGACGGGGTGGCGGTCTCCCGAGGGCTCCTCAGGGCCCAGTCGACTGCGGTATCGCAGGCTACCGGGTCCCGCTTGCGGGTCCTGATGGTGATATCCCGACCGGATGGACCGCAGGACGTGGGCTACCGGATGATCGCCCGGCCGCTGCTCCGCCGTCTGGCGCCCATCCGCGACGAGGTCGACTTGGTCGTGCTGCGTCCGCCCACCCTCGACCGTCTCGGGGAGGTGCTGGCCGAGGCCAGGGCGGCCGGCGAGCCGTTCCAGATCGTGCATTTCGACGGCCACGGCGTTTTCGGCCACGCCCCGCGCCCGGTCGACCGTTTCACCCCGCAGAGCGATGACGGCCCGGGCCGTCAGGGGATGCTCGCGTTCGAACATCTCACGGGTGGCCTGGACCTGGTACCGGCCGAGCAGGTGGCCAGGGTGCTCGCCCAGGCGCAGGTGCCGATCGTCGTGCTCAACGCGTGCCAGTCCGCAGTGGTCGGCGCCCGGGTGGAGGCCACGGTCGCCACGCGGCTCCTCCAGGAAGGGGCTGCAGCCGTCGTCGCGATGGCCTACAGCGTCTACGCGGTGGCGGCCGCCGAGTTCATGGCGGCCTTCTACGAGCGCCTGCTGTCGGGTGACCGCGTCACGGAGGCCGTCGCTGCGGGCCGCAGGAGGCTGGCAACGGCCGATGAACGGCCTTCCCCGAAGGGGCTGTTACCGCTGGCCGACTGGATGGTCCCTGTTCTGTACGCCCGAAGCGACGCGGGCTTCCCCTGGCTCAGGGCCCGGCCCGGGTCCGCCACATCGGCAGGACGGGACACGGTGCCGCCCGGACTGGGGGAACGGGAGGGTACGGACGGCGCCGCTAAGGTGAACGCGGGCTTGGATCTGGACCTCGCCGCCGAGGCCGAGTTCGTTGGGCGTGACGCCCTGTTCCACACGCTGGAGTCCGCCGCGAGGCTGCAGCGGGTTGTCGTGCTGCACGGGCAGGCCGGCACCGGGAAGACCGAACTTGCCAAGGCATTCGGGCGCTGGTTCCGCGACACCGGTGCAGTCGACGCCCCGGAGCTGGTGATCTGGCACTCCTTCGAACCCGGCGTCGCCTCGTTCGGCCTGGACGGGGTGATCAACGCCGTCGGGCGGCGTCTGCCCGAGGAGGACTTCCCGCGGCTCGACCGCGCCGCACGCCGGGCACGGGTGGAGAACGCCCTGCGTACGCGGCGGATGCTGCTGATTTGGGACAACTTCGAGACTGTGCACTCGATGGCCGGCCACGACCGGTCGACCCCGCCGTTGTCCGAGGCCGAGCGGGTGGAGCTCCGTGCGTTCCTCTCCGGCGTGGCTGCGGGCGGCCGCAGCGCTGTCCTGGTCACCAGCCGCACGGAGGAACAGTGGCTGGGGAACATTCGAAGGGTCGCCGTTCCCGGCCTGGAGCCCGAAGAGGCGCATGAGTACGCCGATCAGTTGCTCGCGCCCTATCCGCAAGCCCGCCGGCGCCGGGAGATGCGCTCCTTCGGGGAGCTCATGCGCTGGCTGGACGGTCACCCGCTGAGTCTGCGGCTGATCCTCCCCCACCTGGAGACCACGGACGCACGGGACCTGCTGGGCGCGCTGCGGGGCGCCACTCCTCTGCCGGAATCGGCCGAGGGGGGCCGGACCGGCTCCCTGACCGCGAGCATCGCCTACTCTCTCGGCCACCTGTCCGACGCCGACCGGCAGGCGCTCACCGTGCTGACACTCTTTCGGGGAGTCGCAGACAGCAATCTGCTGGCCGCCTACTCACGCGTCCCCGGATGCCCGGCCCCCTACCAGGGGCACAGCGCGCAGGAGTGGGAGGACCTGCTGGCGCGCGCCGCCCGGGTGGGTCTGCTCAGCTCCCTCGGCACCGGCCAGTACCGCATCCATCCCGCTCTGCCCGCGCACCTCTCGGGCCCGTCGTCCCTGCGGGCGGCGACCGGCAGCCCCGTCGAGCCCGATGCCGGCGACCCCGCCTTCTTGGAGGCGTGCGGGAGGTTCGGCGACTGGGTGACGCAGCAACTGGAGAGCGGAGAGGCCGTCCTCGCCCTCGACCTGCTCCCATCACAATAGGCTCACGCTCAGCGCCGCCCTCGCCCGCGCCGTCGACCAGGGCCTCTGGGAGGACGCCCAGTTCGTGGCCCAGGCACTGCACCAGTACTGGGCGCTCCAAGGGCTGGTCGCGGAACGGCAGGCGTGGGCGGACCGCGTCCGGTTGGCTGTCGAGACCGTCGACGGCGAGCCACCCGCCACCGGCACGCCCGCGCGGGCGCTGTGGCTGTTCATGACCGGTTCCCAGGCCCAGGACCACACCGACGCCCGCAAGCTCGACGAGGCCGAACACGCCGTCCGTGACCTCCTGGGCGTCCTGGAGGACGACGCCGAAAACCGTCAGGACTCCCAGTACGCGGACGGGCAGGAGCAGTTGGGCACCGTCCTTCTGCTGAAAGGACAGCTGGAGGAGGCCAAAGGGCGCTACGAAGAGGCCCTCACTATCCGGCTGCGCCTCGGCGACCACCACGGGGTGGCCGAGTCCCACCACCACCTCGGCGTGGCCGCCGAGAAGCAGGACCGGCTGGAGGAGGCCGAACGGCACTACACGGCTGCGCTCACTTTCAATACGGGTCTCGGCAACCTGCAGCGCACGGCGGCCAACCACGGGCAGCTCGGTTCGGTCGCGCTGCGTCGAGGCCGGCTGGACGAGGCCGAACGGCACTACCAGCAGACATTCACCATCAGTCAGCAGCTCGACGATCTCACCACGGTCGCCGGCGCCCTCCACCAACTCGGCAGGGTCGCCTACGAACGCAGGCAGCTGAAGAAGGCGGAGGACTGCTACCGACAGGCCCTGACCATCGCGGAACAGGTCGGGGACGACAGCGGCACGGCCACCGCCCGCCACCAGCTCGGGCTGGTCGCGGAGGAGCGCGGCCGGCTGAAGGACGCGGAGAAGTGGTACCTGGGAGCAGTCAGGGCCAATGAGAGGCTCGGCGACCGGGTGCGTCTCGCCACCACGTACCACCAGCTCGGCAAGATCACGGGTCTGCTGAAGCGCTTCGACGACGCCCAAGCGTGGTGCCGGAAGTCCCTCGACATCACCGAGAAGGTCAGCGACCTGCCCGCGATGGCGTCGACCTACCACCTGATGGGCCTTCTCGCCTGGGAACGGGGAGACCACGTCGAGTCCCTGACCTGGACGGTCCGGTGCCTGGCGCTGTCCGACAGGTGCACCCACCCGGCCCTCGGGCGGGCCCTGGAGCACCTGCCTCGGTTCACCGAGGTCATGGACCGTACGGTCTTCGAACAGACCTGGCGAGCCACCACCGATGCCCTGCCAATGACCGTGATCCACCACATCCTGTCCGCCCAGCCACGACCCACAGATACGGAGTGACGACCGTGCACGACACCATCACCGGCGGAGCGCGCGCCGCCGCGCTATGCCTGGCCGACCGTCACCCCGGTCTGCCGGACCACGTGGAGGCGGCACTCCACCGGTCTTCCTCCGACCGTGCCGGCCAGTACGGGGGCCTGGATCCGGTCGGCCTCGCCTCCCTCGTCGTGAGCGTCGCCACCTTCGCCTGGACCGTCTACAACGACCTGCGCACCCGCACGCCCACGCCCCGAGCTGACGTGGTCCAGCGGCACGTTCGCGTGCGCCTGAGCGAGACCGATCATGCGGCCGGGAGTATCGACGCCGCCGACCTGGAGCAGATCATCACCGTCACGGTCACTGAGGTCCTGAACGCCGCCGCCCTCCCCCCGGCGGAGGAGGACGACCCCGAGAACTAAGAGCGACGGCACGAGCCCTTGGCGCCCCGCCTATCCGACCGGCACACGCCAGACCCACCCGGGCCACGGTAGGGCGGACACGGTGTGCCGCCCGCCACCGCCCCCGCCGCACCAGCCCGGCGACACACCCACACCACCCCAGCCCCGGTCGCGCCCCGGACAGAGCCCTACGAGCTGCTCGCGGGCTACCCGAGGCCATTGCCCAGCACCGCGCCCACCGCTCCACCCACTCAGCGGACACCCGGATCGCCCCAGTCGCACGGGAACAGATCCGCACCCGGATCCTTGACCCTGAGACCAACTTCGCCCAGGGCCGGGCCGAAGCCGAACGTCTTCGCGAGCAGAGCATCCGGACCCAGGAGGCGATGGCCGCGGCGACCAGCGGGCACGGCCGCGGCCAGGCGGCCGGCGCCGATATCGTCGGGGCCGCCGAGCGCGCCCCGCTCACCGAACGTTGGGCCGAGCGGCACGGCATCGACGCCGTCCGGTGCCTGGCATGGGCCGAGACGTGACGTTTCTGGATCAAGGGTGAGTGGCCGTTCGCTTGGCGTCTGGCACTGAGTACGGTCTGCTCATGCACAACTTCGGGCTGGGGCAACGGGGTCACGTACTACTCATAGCCGGGGATGCGGCGACGAGGCGCCGCAGCGTGCAGGTGGCGCCGAGCGCAAACCTGGCGGCGCTGGGGATGGTCGAGGCGCCGGTGTTGTTGAACAGCGATGTCCCGTGTGACACGACGTACTTGGACGGGGCGCGGGATCCGAACACGGTGCTGACGCGGCTTCGTACGGCCGCCGCTACGCCTGGCCCGTTGATGGTGTATCTCTCGGGCAGGCTGACGGTCGACCGGCGGGGTGGCCGTCTGCATCTGGCACTGGCTGGGACGACGGCTGGCTCGGTTCGCTACACCGCGTTGCCGTGGGGGTGGCTGGGCACGGAGCTTCGGGGGCGGCCCGCCGGACTGACGACGGTGCTGCTCGATCTCGCGGCGGACAAGGCCGCGTGGCCGCTGCTGCAGGAGTACGGCAGTCTGCCCGCGACTCCGGCCGTGGAGGTGTACGGAGTGGTTGCCCCGCCTGGCTGGAGCGGCAGTGGCAACGTGGTGAGCTGTTACACCCGCGCCTGGATCGATCAGCTTCGCGCCAGCCCCACGCGGCCCTCGAACCTCCAGCTGCATGCTCTCGCGGCAGGCGCGGCCGCCCTGCCGCCTGGTTGCATCGTGCTACCGAGCGCCCTGGAACTTGGCACTATTGGGCCGGCGCCGTTCCCAGGGGCTCCCTTTGGCAGGTCGGGGCCGGACGGGGGCAGACCGCTTCATACGGTCGTGACGCCTGCATCGACGCCTGGCCAGGGCGGGGCTGGCGCCTGGCAGGCGATGGCCCTTGGCCAGCATGCGTTGGTTCGTGGCCCTCATCCTTCCTAGCTGCTGCCGGTCGAGGCGGCCGTACGCCTTCCCGCCGACGGCCTGCCTGTCGACGCGCAGCCTCAGCTGTCAGACCGGGAACCTCAGCACAAGGCCCTTCCCGCACAGGATCCGCGCCCGCATATCCACGGCCTCGCCACCAGCGGGCGGCACCTTGAGGCAGCCGCACTCGCACAGGCCTGGGAGCAGCACGTCCTGCAGACCTGCGCGACCACCTCGCTGGAAGCAATCGCGTGGGGGGAAATTCGGGCTGACCTGCATGGCAGGCGACTTCGAGCTCGCGACCCAGCTGTGGACCCGTGCCGCCACGACCCGCATGACCCGCCAGGCCGCAGACGCGCCAGCCGTACACGCAGCGGCCGCCGGCGCCCTGTACTGCTGGACACAGCTCAAGGACCGCAACGCAGCACTCGGCACCGGTCCGGACCTGGTCCGCCTGCTGCGCTCCTTGCCGTCCCTTGACGCCCGGCATCTGCAGCTGACCCAACAGCGCCTTCAGTTCCTGCACCGTGAACCGAGTCACCACTGACCTCGTGGCGGAGGCACCACTGCCGGGGCCTTTGCCTATCAGTCGGAACGTCCGCGGATGAGTGGGAAGGCGGGTGGGCTTCGGCGAGGCGGCGGGCTTCGGCCGTGACCTCAGCATCAACCTGAGCCACTGCTTCGTCGCCGTCTTCGAGGATGGCGTACGGCGTCATGAGTTCCGCGAGCCGCCTTGCCAGCGCAGTGGCCCGCGCCCGGACTGAGAAGGACGGGATCACCTCGTTGCCCCTGGCTACAGGGCCCCGGCGCCTGGACCTCTCAGCGTGAATGGGCACCTCCGCATGCGTGTGCGGACAGAGTCGGCTTGTTCTGTGGGAAGTTGCGCTGATTCCCGGGTTGGAGGAGTGGTTGGATGGGGCCGTGTTCCGCTCCTCGTGAGGTGTCGTTGACCGTGTGAGCCGCGCCTGCAGGGATGCCTTCGGCGGGCCGAGGCCGCTGACGACCTCGGCCCCGGCTTGCACACCGAGCACGTCCCCCACCACGGGCGAACACCTGGGCCCAGTGCCTCCTCGTGCTGATCACCACCGACATCTACTGGAATAGCGCCTGGCAGAGCCTGCGCTCACCCCAGTTCCGAACCGGGCTCTACCTCGCCCGGTGGATCCACGTCTACACCCAGGTCAAGGACCAGTTGCCCTAAACGCCAGCACGCCGTCCCCGGATTCGTTCGCCGTCACACGGGCAACCTCACCGACCGGGACATCCACCACTGGCGCCTGGTCGCGGCCTGCGCCATCACGGCGGAGACAGCTGGAGTTGGCACCCCGAACGGGACCGCCGCAAGAGGGCGGAAGCTGGCCGAGGCGAGAGTGGAGGGCTTTCGCCCGTTACAGAGCAGTCACAGCCTCCCCACGGTGGCATCAGCCCGGTAAGTATGGCCTGATGCGCATTCATCACGCCCTGACGCTGCTCACCGTGGCCGGAATCCTCGCCCTGACCGCCTGCAATAGCGACAGCACCGCAAGCCCCGACCCGTCACACTCTTGGGTGCGTGATACCGACGTCAACGAGCCCACTACCCCAGTGGCTCCCGGCGACTTGGACGCCGCCACACGTGCAGACCTGGAGCGTCTGGTCCGCGCCTACTCCGGGCACTACTTCGCAGGGAATGGGGCAGCCGCTTACGAGTTCCTCTCCCAGCGATGCACCACCAAGGTGGGAGGTGCGGACGTCTTCATCGCGATCGTCCAGAGCAGTGCGAAGGCCTATGGGCCACAGGAAATCCAGACCTTGACCATCGATCAGCTGGTCGGCGACATGGCCCGCGTCAGCTACACCTACTCGGTGCCCAAGCTAAACCAGCAGGCGCAACCTTGGGTCCGAGAGGCCGGTGCATGGCGCTACGACGGCTGCTAACCCGTCGGATCACGGCACCCGGCCGTCTCGGCGAACGAGGGCTGCGACGGTGACCCTTTGCGGAGCGATACGGGGGTGGTGGGGAGGCGGCATATATCGTGCGGAGGAGACTCCAGGCGGAGCCGAAGGCATCAGGTGATGCTCGTGAGTAGCGCGCATATGCGAAATGCGGTACGACTAGCGCAGGACCAGCCCGCCCACAGCGAGGGACCAGCCCAGCAGGGCCCGGGTGCCGTCGTCCACGATCGTGGTCATCCACGGGGAGAGCGGCTTGCCCTTCGGCGGGTGCACGAGTATCGGCAGCTGCTTGTGGTCCATCTCCCACACCCGGCCCCGCACCTCGTCCGGGCGCCGCAGGTACACCGACTTCGCCCGGCGCCCGGACTCGCCGACCTTCCACGCGGCGCGCTCGGCGGGGGTGAGCTCGCGGGCGAAGGCGACCTGCATCGTGCGCAGGGCGACAGGGGCGGCTCCAGCCCAGCCCTCGCGCAGAAAGTCGGGGACCGGGGCGCCGGCGGTGGTCCCGTCACCGTCGACCACAGCCTGGCGGGCCCGGTGCACCGCGGCGACGTTCCCCCGGTACAGGGCGTACGCCTCCCGGTCCGTCTCACTCAGCACGAACGGTTCGGGCCCCCGGTGTTCGGGGATGCGGCTGTCGGCGGTCAGCCATCGCCACACCGTGCGCTCGCTGACGCCCAAGCCCTCGGCGGCCAACCGCACATGCGTGGCCGACAGTTGCTCATCGTCCCGCAACTGAAGCAGCCGGGCCACCGCCGCGGCACGCTTCGAATCGTCCGCCTCCTCCATGATCGGAAGTCTCCGACAGTGTCCCGAAGCGTGTTCGGGACACTGGGCCCCTTCATCCGCACGAGTGAACGAGGGGTGATCGGCGGGAGTCTCCCCGGCCGCGTCCACGCTGATCACGGCGGCGCGAGGTCCGGCCGGAGCTGGGAGCGCAAGAGGCCCTCGTTTCATACGCTGCCGAGACCGAAGCGCTTTGGAAGACGCTCCGGGTCAGGCAAACAGTGGATTCTCTGCGGCCGCTGAGCGAGGCGCGTGGCATGCCGGTCCGGAGTCTGCGCAAGTCGTCTTCATGGGCATTCCACTCGCGGCACCCATCAGATGGCTGGGCAAGGTCATTGCGTGGGGCTGGCGGTGGTGGGTGCCGGCCTTGGCTGCCGCCGCCCTGCTGGTGATGGGCGAGATCTCCCAGCTGCTGGAGACCCTCTCGACGGTTGATCATTTCTCGTACAACGCCGGCGCGCTGACTGGGTGGCCGGGTCTTTGGCCTTCGGAGAATACCGACAGGGCCAGCGCGGTCACCGCCTGGAACGCCTGGGCCGATGATGCACCTGTCGGCAGCCCAGGCCGCGAGGGGTCCCTCAAGTGCTGGCTGAGGGCGTACATCGCGCTCGACTTCTTTGTCTTCGCTCCCGCTTACACGTTCGGGCTTTACGTGCTACTCCGCCGAATCCTGAAGTTCCGCACCGACCAAGGGCAGTCCGCGTCGATCCCTACCGACCAAGGGCAGTCGGCGTCGATCCCTTTCAGTGTGACGGGCATCACGGCGATGGTGTCGGCCTTGCTGCTGGCAGACCTGGCCGAGACCGGGGCCACCGGCTTCCTGGTCCATGCTGCTCGGTCGAAGAGCGGCGTGGAGGCATGGGCCAGCGCTGTCACCTGGCTGTCATGGCTCAAGTGGCTGCTGCTCGGAGCCACCGTGCTCTTGGGCGTGGCGGTCCTCGTCGTCGACATCCTTCCGCTCAGCCTGACCCAATGGTTCACTCGCTGGCAATGCGGCGAGTTGAGGCCGTCCCGTACCTGGACCCGGCACCGTAGCCAACTCGCCGCAGTGGTGGTCTTGGCCGCGTTGATCGCCCTGCCGGGCGGTGGGCCCCTGGAGCAAGTCCCGGACATCCAGCGCTCCTGGGTTCATGACGACATCAGGCGGTGGCACTGGTTGCACCTCGGGGACATCATGGGTCCGGTGATCACACTCGCAGGCTTGTCCCTCGGGCTGTGGGTGGCGGGACGCTGGGCGCTCCTAGATAGGTGGAACTGGCAGCAGTCCCAGGGCGGAGCTAGTGAGGATCAAGACCAGACCGGTGACGAACGGGACTCGAGCCTGCGGCGGTGGGTGGCGGAATGCTGGGCGCTCCTGGACAGGTCGAACTGGCAGCGGGGACAGGCGCGCGGCAAGTGGGCCTTCCTGTGGCTGCCACTGTTTGCTGCCGTCGCCCTGCTATTCCTGTGGCCGTTCTGGTCGGATGACGTGCTCCATCAACCGTGGAAGCACAACGTCGGGGGGCTGGCCATCCCCATCGTCGCGCTGGCGATCTCCGTACTCGGCATCCTCGTCCGCGGAGATGATCCGGCGCGCCGCCCCGTGGAGGCACCCAGCCGGCGCAGAAGGGTTGCGACGATCGGGCGCGCGCTCACCGTCGTCCCGATCATGATCGCAGGGCTTGGTCTGGTCAGGGCATTCGCCAGACCCGTCCTGCTCAACTCGCTGATCGAAAGCGTTCCCCATGGGGCGGCTCTGAGCTGGTTCTGGTTCGTGGCCGGTCTGGTTCTCGCCGTGATTCTTCCGCCCCTCGTCTACAGCAGTATCGGGTGGGCCGAGGGCAGGCTGTTCGGAGAGTGGGAGCCCGCGACCCTCGTCCAGACGCGGCGTCGTGCTCGCATTCCGTTCGTCACCGGTCTGGTCTTGATCCTCATCAGCTCCGCCCTGGGACTGCTGACCGCAGTAGACCCGCTGACCTGGGGTGCCTGGTTGAGAACGCTTGGCGTCCTCGCCCTCCTCCTCACCTCGGTCGTCCTGCTGTGCGCGTGGTTCAACCGCTGCGCGGAAACGCGTGAGCCGTACAGGGCGTTCCGCGCCCTGCGCTTCCGGTACACCCCAATCTGGCTGCCTGTGCTGGCGGTGCTGGCGGCTCAGTCGATGCTCGACAACTCGGGGTTCTACCATGCGGTCCGCCTGAAGCAGGACAGTGCCAACACACCCAGAAATATCCAACCTTTCTCCTTCCAAACGGAATTTGACAACTGGTATGAACAGGTCAAAACCTGTCGCAGTAGGCAGCCTGCCGCCACGAACGCGTCGGCAGGTGTAGAGGGCAACGCCATCCCCATGGTCTTCGTGGCCGCCGCCGGTGGCGGCATCCGGGCCGCCTACTGGACGAGTTCCGCAATGGATCAGCTGACGACGGCCTCGCCCTGCGCCTCGTCCTATACCTTTGGGATGAGCGGCGTCTCCGGAGGCAGCCTGGGTCTCGCGGCGCACACGCTCAGCCTGCAGGCGTCGGCACGCGCCGAAGCTGGCCGTATGGTCGTCCGCAGGATGGCCGACGAGGACGCCCTCGCCGCTGACATCGCCGCGCTGCTCTACCGGGACGGAACCCACGCCTTCCACGGGATGAACCGCGTGCTCGACGGCACGATCGGCGACCGTGCCTCGGTGTTCGAACGCGCCTGGGAGAAGTCCATGCCGGGCCCGGACGGCTGGGAGCGCAACTTCTTCACCGCCACCCGGCCGGCACCCGCCAGCACTGTCGCGGGAGCCGGTTGGCACCCCTTGCTGATGCTGAACGGCACGGATGTCACATCCGGCTGTCGGATTGCGGTATCGGCGCGCTGGACGACTGGCAGGACACCCGACGAGACGCTGCGGTGCCAGAGGGCAGTGGTCTCCCACGCTGGCGGGGGCACCCAGTTCGCCACAGCCACTGTCGATGCCGGGGCCTTCACCGACAGTGCGAACTGCGGGATCCGCGACCTCGGACTGCGGATGTCCACCGCCGCCCACCTATCGGCCCGCTTCGCCTACGTTTCCCCCAGCGGCACGATGTACCGCTGCCTCTCAAATGACGAGAAGAAGCTGTCGGCAAGCAAGAAAAAGAACCCCGACCTCATCTCGTCCATCGACGGCGGCTATCTGGAGAACAGCGGAATCGCGGCCCTGCTGGAGCTCTGGTCCGCTGTCGAACCGGCCGTGGCTGCACACAACCAAGAAGCGCGGAAGACCGAGGGGAAAGACCAACCGTACGTCGCACCCGTCCTTGTGTTCCTTGACAACCACTACTCCCTCAACGCGCCCGAACCGGCGCTGACTCCCCTGAACGAACTCGTCGTCCCGCTCACCGGGAAACGCGCGGCCGCCACTGCCGCCCGCACGACAACTCTGCAACAGGCCGCGCTGACGAGGTTCACCGGCCCGCTGCCGGGCGCCGCTCCCGGGGCCGAGCTGCGGGTCGGCACGGGACCTCAGCTGAAGGTGCGGAGCTTCCTGGTGGCACCCCGTACACAGCCACAGATCACGGCGCCCCTGGGGTGGGTCCTTTCGGAGATGAGCATGTCCTCGATGGACCGTCAGATGCAGGGCCTCACCAAACCGTCACGGTCCAGCCCGTCCGATGGCACCACCGTGACCGCCGGACCTCTGTCCGACGCCCTGCGCATGCTCTCAGTCCCCCTGTCTGTCACGGCGCCCCCGTCGCAATAGTGCTGATCCGTTGGAGTTCATGGAGGTTGAGATGCCGTCCACTGCCACGATGGTAACGAGACCGCCGCGACACCACGGCTGCCGGACGGATGCACTACCGCAGCCTCATCCTCATCGCCCTCAGCGACGATGTACGCAGCTGCAGAAACCGGCCGCCTCGTACGGCAGTGGGCCACAGACACTGACATCTACTCTGCGCGGCACTGACATCCACCCTGCGCCCGACAGCCGTCCTGACGGAGGAGACCGCGTCGGAGTGGCAACCGCAGGTCAGAGCACAAGCACGGGAGCGTGCGGCCACCTCTGGGGGCATGTGGGTGGAGTGCACCGCCTACTTCGGGTTCGCCGCGCGCGGCAGCTCGGATGACGGCCGTCAGCGGTTCGTGAGCACGGCGATCTCACCCACCTACGCTGCCCAGATCCTCCAGCTCCGGGAGGAGGGTGCGACGGAGGAAGAGCTGCATCCGATCGTCGCGGCCGCCATAACCGAGTCCTATTTCACGGACTGGGGCACTCGATGTGCTGGCCTGGAGGCAAATTTCACGGACGTCCTGACCCTGGATATCCAGTTTTAGAACCACAGAATTTCAGGTCTGCTATAGACCGTGTTGATGAGTCGAAGCACGGTAGGGGTCACATAGGCAGTCTTGTTGTCACCTGTGAGGTACGGCGCCGGAAGGTCGTCTCAACTCTTGACGGCCTCTGCGATCTGCTGGGCGGCCTGGGCGGGTGTGAGGTGAGTGGTGTCGACGATCTCGGCCTTGGCCTGCGGCCACGTGCGGGCCGCCTCGGCGTAGGGCTCAAGGTATTGGAGACGGAACGGGGAGTCGGGGCCGCTGCTCCTCGACGGCCCGACGGCGGCCAACCCGGAGGACCACTTCAACGCCCCGGCCGGCTGACCCGTACCCAGTGGGCGGACCCCGCCGTTCCGTCCGTACCGAACACCCTGGCAGGGCGGTGCGCCCCGGTCAGCCCGCAGGTCGGCCGGGGTGCCAGTGGCGGCCGGAAGACAGCGGACCGCGCGGCACCGGCCTTGCCGGGAGCCCGTGCCCCTGACAGTCTTCCGGCGCTCGCGCCCTGCGGCGGCCGGGGCACAGGCCCGACCCCCTGCCGGCCCCGACCCGTTGACTCTGCCCGATGGACGAACCGAACAGGAGTGCCCGCCATGCCGCGTACGACCTTCCGTGTGCCCCGCACGCTGCTCGCCGCCACGGCGACGGCCGCCCTCGCCCTCGCCACGGTCCTCACCACGGCGACCGGCCCGGCCGTCGCCGCCCCGGCCGCCGAAGCCGGGACCACGGGGGCCACCGGGGCCACCGTGGCCACCTCGGGCTTCTGGGCCTGCTCCGTCCCGGCCGGCTACACGTACACCTCGTCCCGCAGCTCCTACACGTGCTCGGGAGGCGGCAGCTACCCGACCACCGAGTTCTACGTCCAGCCGCCCGCCGACGGCCTCTGGGCTTGCACCACCATGCCCGGCTACACCCACACCGGGGTCATGAGCAACCACACGTGCTCCGGCGGCGGGAGCTACACGACCAGCCAGTACCTGCTCTACAAGCCCGTGACCGGCATGTGGGCCTGTTCCGTGCCGTCCGGGTTCACGTACACGGCCACCCAGCAGAGCTACACCTGCTCCGGCGGCGCCAGCTACACCACCACCCAGTTCCTGCTGCGCGCCCTGTAGAGGCCGAGGGCCCCGGGCCCGGACGCGCGCTGGCTCACGAGCCCGGTCTCCAGCCGGAGGACCACGGAGTGCTGATCCGGCTGCTGCTGCGGGATCCGGGGCTGCCCTCGGGGATCTTGCCGCTGGCGGAGGAGTTCAAGGCGTCCGGCTGGAAGATGGACGCTGAAGAGGGATGGCGGAGCCCGCTGAGTGGGAGCGCGTTGAAGGGCTGCTCGTCAGGATCGGCGGCGTGTACGACCCGGACGGTAACGTCGTCGTCCAGGAGGAGCGCGCCGCCGAAGCCGCGGCCGCCGCCGTCCGAGAGGCAGAGCTGCGCGAAGCCGACCGGATCGCCGCCCGCGCCGATGAGCTCTAGGCGCTGCGCGACCGGGGCGCCCTGGAACAAGCCGAGCCCCGCGAGGGCGACGAAGTCGTCCGCGACGAGCTGACCCGCCGCGCCGGGTCGTACGTGCAGCAGGACGTCGACGCCTGGCTCGCCCGCGCGTCGACCCGCCGCCCGCTGCGAAGCCGCCGCCGGCCTGTTGTACCCGCCGGTCCTCGCCCACGCCGCGCTGCTCGCCGCCCTCACCCAGCTCGTCCCCGGGGCCGACGTCGACCAGCTGCCGTTCGCGGCCCGGCTGGCCGCCGCTGACTCCGAGGCCGCCAGCGAGCTCGCGGCGTTCCTCGCCGACGCCAGGAAGGGTGTCCACAAGTGCCCGTGAGCAGGCACTCCAGAGGCACACGAAGATCGCTTCCCGAATGGGAAGCCCTCCCGGCGGCCGGGCCAGCGACTGTCAGACACAGGGGCAAAGATGGGTGGCATGACGAAGACCGGAGCGGACTACGCGTGGTTCGAGAACGACTTTCCAGACATCGCCGAGGCGTACTGCTTCACCCTGGTACGAGGTGTGTCGCCTGGCGAGCTGATTGCCCGGCTCGACGGACGACCGGAGGCTCCTCTGCTGGGCATAGCTGCCGTGGTCGACGCCGCTTTTGCCCAGTACGACCTAGAGGAGGGTGACCGTCAGCTGGTCGCCATGACGACCGTGGGTGCCTGGACGCTCCTGGTCGAGCCCAACGGCTACCTCGGAGTCACCGAAGATCGAGTCCTGCCAGCCTCGGCCGAGGCGAGCTGGGTCTCTCACTTCGTCAACATCAACGCTGTCGGCACGTTCCTCTGGGCAGAGGACCGGGTTCTGCGACTCTGCTTCGACCCCATGTTCCCGGAAGACCGATGGGGCACCGCACCCGACGAACTCCGCGACACCATGGAGCGGATCGGCTTCCACCTCAAGGACGAGTCTCCGGAAACCGATCTGTCCTCATCAGCAGCGTTCGCTCTGGCAGAGCACCTGACCGGCGTGGCCATCACTCCGGAGCTGCTCCAGGACACGACCTTCAGCTGCGCCACTGTCCAGGTCCGATGACATCGCGCGACCGCCCTCCCCGGGCCTGCCCCGTGAATGCGGTGTGGATGATGGCGCGGTGACGAATACCAGTGACGCCCACGTGAAGGTCCACTTCCGGATGGACATAGATGAGGATGGCTGGCCGCCGGCAAGCGTCGAGAGCCTGTGGGCGGTGGACCTTGGCGACGGCACGGTGCGGTTGGACAACACGCCCTGGTTCGTACGCGGAGTCGCCAGCGGTGACATCATCAAGGTGGAGTTCGATGGCGACGGTGTTCTCTGGGCCGGGGAGACGGTCCGACCGTCTCAGAACTGCACGATCCGGCTGATCGTACTGAAGGACGACGGCTCAGCCGCCGCGCGCCAAAGCGTGCTGGAGGTCTTCCACCGCCTCGGCACGACCGGCGAGGGGATCGAGCAGTTCCGGTTGGTGGCTCTGGACGTCCCGCCTGAGGCGGACCTGCCTCGGATCCGCACGCTCTTGGAACACGGTGAAGCGAAGGAGTGGTGGCACTGGGAGGAAGGCTGTGTCACCGCTGCTTGGGTAGCCGCTGCTCCTGCCTGAGGGCAGCTGAGTTCCGTCCCTGCTCGTGGCGGCCCACAGGGCTGCACCCATGCCGCTTGTAATGAGCTGGTGCTCGAGCGGCTGCGCACGGCAAGCTGTGGGCACGCGTCCTGACGAGGGCGGACGTGAGTCCGCGCCGGCGCCGCGGCCGAGTGCCGCCTGATCTCCCGGGGGCAATGGTGAACGAACGGGACGTCCGGCTCAATGAACTCGCGCAGGGGTTACGCCCCATGTCTGAAGGCATCGAGTGGTTCGACGACCTCGTCCCGGAAGACCAGTCCGAGGTGCTGCTGTTCCTACGCCATCACTGTGTCCAGGCGCGTGCTGTCGCCGACGATGTGCAAGAGAGCATCCGCCGTGCTGGGCTGCGCCCGACGCATACGCCCGCGGTATTGATTTCACGCGGCCGGATCGACGAGCAACTGGGAAAGATCGCCGGTCTCACGCCTCTCGGCGAACGTCGAAAGGCGTTCCGGCTGCTGATCGCAGTCCTCGCGGTTGCCGACGAGCGGCGCCGCGAGCGCTTCTGCTCCGGCGGCTGCGGTCACTGGTGGCACAGACTGTCCGCCGGCTGATCGCTTCGGCCTGGCACAGCGGTGCCGGGCCGGAGCAGGTAGTCACGCGGACTCGGGTCGGTAGATGTCGAGGAGCCGGAAGACTGAGGGGGAAGGTTCCGTACGGGTTGACGTTCGGCTCGATACGGCCCGGGGGCTCGATGCGACACTGCACGAGTAGGGCCTGGCGCAGCCGATCCTCAACCAGCTCCACGGGGCAGATCTCATCGGTGAGCCAGTCGGTCAGCCGTTCCTCGTCGGCGCGGGTCGCCGGGCGGAATTCCGGTCGTCGACTCTTGGCCCGGGGCGTGCCGTTGCCTGACGCGCAGTGGTCGCGTATCGAGCCGCTACCCCCAGATCGGACGCCGCGGCGGGGTGGCCGATGGCGGGACCACCGTGAGGTGATCGATGCGATCGCCTGGAAGTTCCAGACGGCATCGCGCTCGGGGCCGCGGCGTTGTCAGTGCTGGGCAGCATGATGACCTTCATGACCGAAACCAGTGCCCTGCTGCTGTCTCCTGCCGCCTATGTGGAGGCTGTGACCGCTGCCCTGGCGGCGTCGGCCGCGTACTACGGCGACGGGGCTACCCCGCTTGGTGACGACGAGTACGACGGGTTGCTGCGCGCGATCGCCGCATACGAGGACGCCCATCCGGAGGAGGTGCTCGCTGAGTCGCCGACGGGGAAGGTGGCGGGCGGGGCGGTGCAGGGCGATGTGCCGCACTCGGTGCCGATGCTCTCCCTCGACAACGTCTTCGACGCCGCCGAACTCGCCGAATGGGCCGCCGGGCTGGAACGGCGCCTGGGCCGCCCGGTGGCCGGCTGGTGCGTGGAGCCCAAGCTCGACGGCCTGGCGGTGGCCGCCCGCTACCGGGCCGGTCGGCTGCTTCAGCTTCTGACCCGCGGTGACGGGCTGGCCGGCGAGGACATCACGCACGCCGCCGACGCCGTCCTGGGCCTGCCGAAGGTGCTCACCGAGCCGGTCGACGCTGAACTGCGCGGCGAGGTGCTGCTGACGACCGCCCAGTTCGAGGAAGCCAACCGGATCCGCCTCGCCCACGAAGCGGTGCCCTTCGCGCACCCACGCAGCGGAGCGGCCGGCACCCTGCGCGCCAAGGACCGCCTCTACCGGATCGAGCTGACCTTCTTCGCCTACGGCGCGATCGGCCTGGACGACCTCGGCCACACAGCTCTGTTGGAGAAACTGGCCGTCCTGGGGGCGAACACGGCCGCCAGCACGGCAGCCGCCCCGCTGCGCTGCGACACCGTGGAGCAGGTGCAGGAACGTATCGACGTGATCGCCGGCCTGCGCGCCGGCCTGCCGTTCGGGATCGACGGTGTAGTCGTGAAGGCCGACGCCGCGGAGGACCAGCAGCAGGCCGGCAACGGCTCCCGCGCCCCGAGGTGGGCGGTGGCCCGGAAACTGGCGGCCGAGCACAAAGTGACGCGCCTGCTGGCGGTGGAATGGAACGTCGGCCGGACCGGCATCATCGCACCCCGCGCCGTCCTGGAGCCCGTGGTCATCGACGGCGTGACAGTCACCTACGCCACGCTCCACAACCCGTCCGACATCACCCGCCGCGGGCTCATGATCGGCGACCAGGTGTTCGTCTACCGAGCCGGCGACGTCATCCCCCGCGTCGAGGCACCCCTCGCCGACCAACGCACCGGCGCCGAAACCCCGATCGTCTTCCCCGAGGTCTGCCCGCGCTGCGGGGATGCCATCGACACCTCCGAGCAGCGGTGGCGATGCGTGCGCGGCCGCAGCTGCCAGGCCGTGGCCTCGCTCATCTACGCAGCCGGCCGCGACCAGCTCGACATCGAAGGTCTCGGCACCACGCGCGCCGTCCAGCTGGTCGAGGCCGGCCTGGTCAACGACATCGCCGACCTGTTCACCCTCACCCGCGAGCAGCTCCTCGGCCTGGAGCGGATGGGCGAGACCAGCGCCACCAACCTCCTGACCGCGATCGAAACGGCCCGCGGCGCCGCACTGAACCGCGTCTTCTGCGCCCTCGGCGTCCGCGGCACCGGGCGCACGATGTCCCGCCGGATCGCCGCGCACTTCGGCTCGATGGCCGCCATCCGCGCCGCCGATGCCGACACACTGGCCGGGGTCGACGGCATCGGGGCGGAGAAGGCCCGCGTGATCACGGCCGAACTCACCGAACTCGCCCCGCTCCTGGACAAACTCCAGGCCCAGCAGGTCGGCATCCAGGTCACCGAACCGCAGCACAAGCCCACCGCCGACGCGAGCGACGCAAGCGGCGGCGAGGCCACGGCGGCCGGGTCGGCGGCCGTGCTGGCCGGGCAAGCCGTTGTGGTGACCGGCTCGATGTCCGGGCCCCTTGCGGCGTTGTCCCGCAACGAAATGAACGAGCTGATCGAGCGCGCCGGCGGAAAGGCATCGTCATCGGTGTCCAAGCGCACCACCCTGCTGGTCGCGGGCGAGAAGGCCGGCTCCAAGCGCGCCAAAGCCGAAGAACTCGGCATCCGCATCCTCGACCCCGAGGAGTTCGCCGCGCTCATCGCCGACCACCTCCCCGCCAGCTGACAACCGCCCAGCGGACGCGTCTGGGTGCTCCTTGACGAAGCCACGTCGTCGGGCCGCGTGCGGAGTGCCTCACCGATTCAGGCAGCGCTCTCGTAGACCACGGTGGTGGTGGGGCAGTCCACGGCGAGTCCGAGGAGGGCTTGGCGCTCGTTGTCGTCGACGGCCAGGTCCCAGCGGAGCTTGATGGCGACCCAGGTCGCCGCGTAGGTGCCGTGGTAGGAGGCGTCGGAAGGCAGCCTGAACGTGGAAGACCTGTACCCGCAGGACAAGCGCGGCAAGATCACCGCCAAGGGCGGCGCGACCGAGTGGATCCACTGGCAGTCCGGCACCGCCCAGATCTTGCCCCGCCTGATCGCCGGCCGCACCCGCAGGCCCCTGTTCCTGACCGGTCGCAAGGCCCCAGCCGGAACCGCGACGCTGGACGTGTGCGAGGAGACCAGCCGGGCCCGGTGCTCCTACCGCCGGCGGGGGGGAGGAGGTCTTCGAGGAGTCCACCCGGCTGCTGGCGAACCCGCTTGCCCGGCGCGAGGACGTCGAGGACCTGGCGGGATGGACATTGCACCGGCTCAGGCACATTGCGTTGACGCACGACGCGGAGAACGGCACGTCCACGCCGATGCTGCTGGCCCGACGACGAGGACGGCGCGGACTGACAGCGTCAGGAGCCAACCAGGGCACCAATCGGCTCGCCGCCTTGGTCGGCGACTTCGCTGCCGGGCTGCTCACAGTGACGCTTCGTACGCCTCGCGGATGGGGGCAGGGATGCGTCCGTTGTCATTGACGAGGTAGCCGTTCGCGCGGGCCCAGAGCCGTATCGCCTCGCCCTCCGGACCGTGATTGTGCATCCGGCCCCCGGTGCTCTCACTTGCGACGCCCGAGGAGACCCCTTCCAGGTGGTCCGCTACATCCCGAAAGAAGGCGAACAACGAGGTGAATTTTCCCTCCTCAGGGTTGGAGCCCTCACTCCAAGACCCGATGCCTCCAGTCTGGGTGTTCAGGAACCTGCCGTAGAAGCCGTCGCTCTCGGCGACGATCGGCACCCACTCACGGCGCCAGGACGGATAGTCCGGGTCTTCGGAGGGTTCCATCTCCTCCATGGCCACCTTGTGTGAGTAGACACGCTCGATGTCCGTGAGCCCGAGAAGGAGGCCGCCGCTGGGGATGACTCCCGCGCATCCCAGCGCCACCAGACATGAGCCGGCATCGGGTTGCTTCCCAGCACCGACGTCGTTCGCCAGGAGCCACTGCCGCAGCTCTTTCGGCAGCTTCAGTCCCATGCGCTCTTCAGCATCGCTGACGGCTGTCGGGCTGCCTGGGCCGCCAAGAGTCGCGAAAACGTCGGGAGCGTTCTGTTCGAGCCAGTTGGTGACGCGGCTCCACGCCTGTTTTACGTCTTCTGCTTCAGGCGTCGGTATTTCACTCATGTGCGATCCCCGACGGAAGGAGCACGCCTGTTCGCGTTGCTTGCCCTCAGGAACCGCAGCACGGGCTCCAAGGTTCTGACGTCATCTATCGAGAACGAAGGCGACCACTGACCATCCATGGGCAGACGGTACGTGGATGCACTGACATCGAACCCCTTGGGCCCCCGTGCTGTTGGGGCCAACCCGTTGGGCGTGATGGAAGGCCTTCGGAGACGGAGTCTCACCATTCTGACGGAGTTCAGCTCAGGGCTGCCCTCCCGCGCCATGATCGGTGAGACGAGCACTCGTCTCCGCCCACGGCCCTCCCGAGACTCCTTGTTCCACCTGTCCTGGGTCTCGACTCAACCTGTCAGCCCGCAGGTCAGCGGCCCTGTCTCTGCAAGATCTAATGAGACGGGACAGCGGCCGCTCGGCGGGCCATCGCGGATGTGGAGGAGTCCGTAGGAGCCGGGAGCAACGGTCGCCACATACTCGAACAGAGCGACGGCATCGGGCGACGAGCGGTGATTGGAATGGCCACCCAGGTGGATGAAGGGCTCGCCGTTCATCCACCGGAGGTCAAGGAGGTAAGGACTTGCCATCTGGGCGATGCGAAGCCGCAGCTGGTCGACCACCTGTCGCAGCCGGGCCTCATCTTCGTCATCACCGGCGGTCTCCCTGAGGGTGATCCAGCCGTGGTACTCGAACACGCCATGATCCTAAGGGGGGTCATCCCGCGAGCGCGAGGGCTTCGCCGATCAGGCCGCGCAGTTCCTCGTCGCGGAGAACCATCGGATATCCCCCCTCCGCGGACAGGCGGCGCTCCGACTGCCGGACCGCCAGCAGCGCTTCCCGGATCGCCGGACTGATCTCGCCCATTCGGATCACGGCACGGAGGGCGTCCTGGAAGAAGCCGAAGCCGTCACCGCCGTCGGCGATCGGCAGGATGAACTCCTCCAGGACCCGCATGCTCGGTTCGACCCGGCCCGTGATCTCCCAGAGCGTGATCGCCGCGGTGAGCCGCGGCCAGTACCCGGTGCTTTCCATCGCGACCCGCACGCGGTCCGCGTGCGACGCCGCGTCGCGCCCGAATCCGGCAAGGGCGCTGATCGGCCCGAAGACGGGTTCTTCCGCGGCCGCCACCGCCTCGTCGACGAGCCTCAGAGCAGCCTCGCGGTCACCTCCGATGGCTGCGACCGTCCTGGCCACCAGGTGGTGATTGCCCGGGTAGTCCAGAATCTGGCAGGTCCGTACGGCCTCCTCGGCTGAGGCGGCCGCCGGCCCCATCGCCAGCAGCATCCTGAGCACCGTGACCGAGGTCCGGGTGTCTGCCAGGAGCGGGAGGAGCTCGGGCAGGGCGGGCAGCGCGTCCTCGCCCCAGGCTTCCAGCACCTGAAGGAAGCCGCGGGCCGTGCCCTTGCGGATCGTTTCCCGGATCGCGGGCAGCAGGACGTCCGCGTGCCCGCGCAGCGGGATCAGCACGTCCTCGATCTCCGGCCGCCGGGGCTCACCCACGACATAACCTCGGCCCTGCTCCTCTGCCTGGGCCCGGAGCTGTTCGACCAGTCCCGGCAGCGCTCGTGGGTCATCGATCCGGGTCAAGGCCCACCGGGCGATCTCCCGGACCGTTCCGTCGAGGTACGGGTCGGCCGCGTCGTCGTCGAGCAGGGTGGCGAGCAGATCGGCGTACGGGGCCGCCCGCCGGCCCAGCACCGCGAGGATGTTCGCCGCCCTCAGCCGCACGGCGCCGTCCGGATCGGTCAGCAGGCCGCCGGCGAGCGGCAGCAGGGCAGCCTCCACGGAACGCCGTTCGGTGAGGAGCCGCCACGCGACGTCCAGCCCCTCCCGGCACAGCGCGGCATCGCCGGAGCGTTGCGCCGCTTCGACCGTCCTCACGGCGAAGGCGAGTTCCGCACCGGGGTCGTGCCGGAGCAGCCAGGCCGTCGACACGACCAGGTCCTCGCGGGTCCAGGGACTCTCTATGCCCGGGGTGTACCAGACCGCCTCGAACCGTGGTCGCAGCGTGAGATCGGAGAACACCTTGATCAGTCGGTCCATCTGACGAACCGGCATCTCCCGGTCGGATTTCGCCGAGGCGTGCACGGCCGCGACCCACAGCAACGGGTCGTCACCGTCCAGTACGCCGACCAGGACCGCTCGCGCGTCGTCGGCATGCTCCCTGGCCGCGCCGGAAACCGCCGCGCCGGAAACTGCCGCGCCGGAAACTGCCGCGCCGGCAACCGCCTCGCCCAAGGCGAGCAGCAGCGGCAGCCGTACCGTCGGGTCCGCCTCGACCCGCCACCGCTCCAGCAGCCGTCCGATCCCGACGGGCAGCGCCAGCGCCGCCCGCCGCACCGCCGGCTCCGGGTCCGAGAGCAGTGCCCACGCCCCGGACCAGTCCTCGCCCGTCAAGGCCGGAGCGTGCAGCGCCACCAAGAGTTCGACGAGGCCAACCCGCGCACCCCTGTCCGGGTCGGCCGCAAGGGCGATGATGAACGGCAGGGCGACCGCGGCCGCGGACGGCGTCTCGCGTCCGTCCAGCGTGACGAGAGAGTAGAGCGGGTCGCAGTCACCCTCCACCGCCTGTGCACCCCGCGAGGCGAGCCGACGAAGTGCCCGCTGCACGTTCTTGACCGGTTCCTCCGGAGATGCCGTCTCAAGCCCGTCCCACACGACGGCATCCAGCGCCTCCAGCAACCCCCGAGTCACCACTTCCCCGTTCTTCAATACGTCGTCCTCCCCGCTCCGCCCGTCATCGTCCGGCAGGCGCATCGTCCTGTCGCCTGAATTTCGTGACCGTCGCATCAACGCCGAGCAAGCTGCGCCGCGGAGGCCTCACGCCGACGAATCGACGCAGGCAGAACGCCATGGCAGGGACGGACGGCTTAACGTGAGTGCATGACGGATTGTGCGGAATGCGGCTTCACGTACGACCTCGCCCTGGCTCCCATAGTCTCGGGGCTCGTCAAGGGTCATGCGCGCGAGTACGCGGATCGGCTGTGCGCGCGGTAGAGGCGGACGGAGACCGGATTGTCGTCCTCGGGGGCGTCTAGTGCGTCGATCCCGTCGATGAGGAGGCCGTTGTCGACGCAGAGGTCCTCCCACAGCTTCGGGGTGAGCACCCACATCTCGACGTTCTGGTCCGGGGCGCCGGCGAGCGGCAGGATCTCCGCGCGCGGCGTGACGCTCGAAGAGGGGCCGTGCCCGTGTGAGTTGGTGTGCAGGACGGAGAAGGCGAGGCGCCCGCGGGGTTTCATGGCTGGCCGGAGGGCGGGCAGCAGGCGATGGGGGTCGAGGTAGCCGAAGCCGTGGATGGAGTAGATCACGTCGTAGGGTTCGGCATGGTTCAGGTGGTCGACGGCGTCGGCGTGGATGAGGGTGAGACCTGGGAGGCCGTCGTGGCGGGCGACGGCGCGTGCGTGCTGGCTGGCTGGCTGGCGGATGCTTCGACGGCGTCGACCGTGGCGCCGTGCTCGCGCACCAGGTGGGCGGCGTGTTTGCCCAGGCCGGAGCACAGGTCCAGGACGCGCAGGCCGGTCAGGTCGCCGAGGACTTCGGCGCCGGGGCCGGTCGGCCAGAATCCCCAGGAGATGCGGTCGACTTCCGGGATGTCGGTGCCTCGCTGCAGATGGTGGGTGCCGTACGTGTTCCAGGCGCGGACGTTTACGGCTTCGGGCTCGGTGCTGTGCATGGCGCTCCTTGGCGTCGGGGGAGTGGCGGGGCCGCGCCGGCTGCACGGCCCCGCATGGACCTCTGCTGGGGGCCGAGAGTCAGCGGTCCTGGGCGAGGGCGTACAGCTCGCCGAGCAGACTCCCCTCGGTCGCGACGAGTTCGTCGAAGGAGCCCTGTTCCCGGACAGTTCCCCGGTCAAGAACAATCACTCGGTCGGCCATCCTCACGTTGTCGAGGCGGTGGGTGACCACCACGGTGATCCGGTCCGAGGCCATGGCCCGCAGCTCCCGGAAGATCTGGTGCTCTCCCCGGGCGTCCATCTCGCTGGTCGGCTCGTCCAGGACGAGCACGGCCGGCTCCCTGTACATCGCCCGCGCGCAGGCCAGCCTCTGCCACTGCCCTCCGGACAGCTCGTGGCCGCCCCACACCGACCGGGCGAGCAGCGTCTCCAAGCCCTTGGGGAGTTCACGCAGGGCCTTGGTCATGCCGACCCGTTCGACCGCGTCCCAGATCCGCTCGTCGCCGTGCTCGCGGGGCTGGCCCAGGGTGATGTTCTCCCGGGCGGCGAGCGGCCAGTGCCCGTTCTTCTGCGGCACCAGGCCCACGTGCCGCCACACCGACTCCGCGTCGGCGTCGGTCAGGTCGATGTCGTCCCACAGGACTTTGCCGTCGCTCGCGACGGTCAGTCCGGTGAGCATGCGGATCAGCGTGGACTTGCCGGCGCCGTTCTCCCCGACGAGGGCGACGACTTCGCCGCGGTTCAGGGTGAGGGTGATTGGCTTGACGGCCGCGGCCTCCTTGCTCGGGTATGTGTAGGAGGCGCCTTCCAGTCGGATCTGCTGCGGAGGCCTGGCCAGTACGGTGCCGCGCGCGGTGGTCATGGCGCGGACCTCGTCGATGAAGTCGTAATAGTCGGAGAGGTAGAGGCCGTGGTGGAACATCACCGTGCTGTAGCGGATGATCGAGTTCAGTGCGCGACCCGCGGTCTGCGACGCGACGACCGCGGTGCCCGCGATCGCGGTCGTCATGGCACCGGCGAGGACCAGGCCGGCGAGCGAGGCCCACATGCCGAGGGTGAACAGGCCGCCGAGCGAGGCGGCCAGCAGCGTGATCCGCAGATACGGGCGGGCCCCGGCGACCTCCCGCGTCTCGACGCGGTCGCACATGGACCGGTACCAAAAGTGCAGGTAGCCGCGCATGGTGTTGGCGCGGAGCTCGTCGGCGAGCTCGGCCGTCGTCAGCCACCAGCGCATCATGCCGCGGACATTGCGGGCGGAGATGGTCTGGTCGTGGACGCGGTAGTCGACCCGGGCGGCGATCACGCCGCCGAGACCGCGGGGGACGACGGACAGCAGCAGCACGCCGAAGAGCAGCGGGTGCAAGGTGGTGAGGACCACGGCCGCGGAGGCGAGCTGGATGAGCCCGTTGGTGAGGGTCTTGGCGTCGTCGGCGAGGTCGACGGCGCGCAGCGCGCCGATCTCCGCCGCCTGGCTCCGGTCGCCGAACCCTTCCGCGTCGTAGGCGGCGAGTTCGGCCCGCATGTGGAGATCCACGAGCTGCAGGTCCGCGGCCGAGGCGATCTGCGGGTTCAGGCGCCGGGTCGCCCAGTCCGCGAGGATCCACATGGACGCGCCGGTGGCCATCGCGACGACGGCGACGGTCAGCGCCGGCCACGCCTGGGCCAGGCCCTGGCGGGGGTCGTCGACCATCAGCTGCGGCATGGCCTTCGCGACAGCGGTGAGCATCACCCCCGTGCCGACGCCGGACAGCAGCTGGCACACCACGATCGTCAGTGCCATGTGCCGGTCGACGCACCAGGCCAGGCGGGCCGTCTGGATCAGGGCCGCGGGGATGCGGCGGGCCATGTCCCACAAGGTGGCGTCGTCCATCGCCCGCCGGTGCTTGCGCCCGTTGTAGTCGAGCTCCGGCGGCGCCGAGGGCTGCGGAGCGCCCGTCCGCGCGGCCGGGAGGGACGCCGCTTCGCCGCCGACGGTCGCTGCGGTGGCCGGGGAGTCGGTCCGGTGGTGCGGTGCGGTCATGCGAACACCCCCGCCATCAGCCGGTCCAGGGTGCGCCGTCCGCGTGCGGTGACGCGGGGGTCGTCGAGCTTCGGTCCCCACACCAGGCAGCTCACCGCGTCGATCGCTGCGAGGCACTTCAAGGCGTGCTGCTCCTCGCGCGTGAGGTTGCGGCCGTAGCCCTGGAGGCATGCGGCGCGCAGGTCGGGCCGATCGGTCCAGGTGGAGGACGCCATCAGCACGAAGTCCTGCACGGCGGTCGCGGGCCGGGAGCGCTCGAAGTCGATCCATCCGGCCTGCTGCCGGGATCTCGACCACATGAGGTTGCGGTCCCACGCGTCGCCGTGGATGTACGCGAGCGGCACCGGCGGCAGGGCCCGCAGCTCCTCGGCCAGCCGGCGCACGAGCCTCTGCTCCAGCACGGTCAGCCGGTTCCCGGCCGTCGCCAGGTGCCCCTCGGCGCCGTCAGCAGCGGCTCGCAGCGCCTGCTCTGCCTCGGCCCGGCGACGGCCGGAGAGGTCACCGGCCGAGTGGAGGCGGCCCAGCAGGGCGCCGCCATGCCAGTGCGCGCGGGCTTCCTCCAAGGGCGAAAGCTCCAGCTGCTTGAGCGGTCGTCCTGGGACGGCGGTCAGCAGCAGTGCCAGATCTTCGGCGTTCGAGGCGCGCAGCTGCGGCGCACCGCCGGCGCCGAGGGCCGGTGCGACACTTCGTAGCGCGAACGTTTCGCGCTCGTACATCACGGCCTTGGGTGAGATCTTCAGGTAAAAGCGGGAAGCCCCGGGCAGGTCTAGCTGCCAGACGCGTGAGTTCTCGCGTGGATGGCTGACGTCCTGGACGGCAGGGCGGGCGGCGAGTTCCCGGCTGGCCCACGCGAGCAGGGCGGGAGGCGGAGTGGTCGGGTTGATCATGCCCCCCACCCCGATGACGGTCGTGATGCTGCGGCGAACAGAGCGCGGCGGACGTCGACGGGCCGCCGATGCGCGAGGGCCTCGGCGGCCGCAGCAGGAGGGTTCTCGAGAACAGGGTGAAGGGTGACCAAGCGGACGGGATTCACGATTTCTCCTGGGGTCGGAACGGGGGGGCAGAGCACCCGGGAAACGGACCTGATCGCAGGGCCGCTACGGGCAGCCGCGGGCGACGAGTCGAGTGAAGGTTCGACGCGGGACGCGGACGGCAAGGGCCGTCTGCGTGGGCGGCTCCTCTCGCTTCGTTCGATTCACACGTACGGGGAAGGCGGCGGGACGGTCGCCCGAGCGGCGGCTTGCATGACGCGTCGACAGCACCCGTCTCCTTCGGTGTGGTGCGGCTGTGCTCTGCGGACGGACCCTCGCCCACGCCACTGACAATCCGCAGCTACCAGTACCGTGATCCGGTCATCTCTGGCCTCCCCTCACGCCAGGCGCCACTCGCGCAGGAGAGCGCTTTGACCTGGGGCGATGTCAGAGGAAAGGATTCCTGTACTTTCAGGTCCGGCCCGAGATCCGGCGCCCGCGAGAGTGGCTCGATCTGGTTCGCGGCTGGGTGAGCACCCGGAGCGTCACACCTCTGGGCGGTCGGGACGGCGGCTAGCATCGGCACCTTCGAGGCGGCCGGCACACACCCGGGTGGTCTTCTCGCGATCCGTGCCCGCGTCCGCAAAAGAGCCGCTACGTTCGAACACGCCGCCCCCCGCGGTACCCCCTGTGGAGTTGCGCCGCGCACGAGGTCGGCGCCGCGTACCCCGGCCGGGCGGTGCGCATTGGCCGCCCAGCGCCCCGCGACGACACGGCCACTCATTGGGATAAGCGAACAGAGATCGCTTCGTAAGGACACGTCGGCGTGGTCGTCTGCAGGGACCAGTCCACCGGACGACGAGGGAGGCTCGGGTGCCCGAGCTCTGGGCGGGGACGGATGCCGGCAAGGCCGCGCATCACTGCACGGTGATCGACACGGACGGGACGAAGGTGCTCTCACGCCGGGTTCCCAACAACGAGCCTGAGCTCCTAGAACTGATAGGTGACGTCCTCGCGCTCGCGGCGGACAGCCCGGTGACCTGGGCCGTCGACCTGAACGCCGGCGGCGGCGCTCTACTGATCGCTCTCCTGGCCAACCACGGCCAGCGGCTCCGCTATATCCCTGGCCGGACCGTCCACCACGCCTCCCGTGGTTACCGAGGCGACGGCAAGACCGATGCGAAGGATGCCTACGTCATAGCCGACCAGGCACGGATGCGCCAGGACCTGCAGCCCTTGCAGGAATGGGACAAGATCGCGGTGGATCTGAAGATCCTCACCGCCCGCCGCTACGACCTCGCAGCCGATCGCACCCGCGCCATCAACCGAATGCGGGCACAACTCCTGGAATACTTTCCCGCCCTGGAACGGGCCTTCGACTACGCCGCCTCCAAGGGTGCCCTCGTGCTGATGACCGCTTACCAAACGCCGGCTAGCCTGCGCCGGATCGGCCCGGCTCGCGACCTGGCTGAAGAACCGCAAAGTCCATGGCGCCCAGGCGGTGGCCGATGTGGCCGTCGCCGCGGCTCGGGCCCAGCACACCGCCGTGGCCGGGGAGAGCACAGCGGCCACCGTGGTGAACACCCTGGCCCGGACGGTCCTGGCTCTGGACGAAGAGATCGCTGACATCGACGCACGGATCGCGGCCCGATTCCGAGAGCACCGCCACGCGGAAGTGGTTCTCAGCATGCCCGGCATGGGCCCGTAGCTGGGGGCGGAGTTCATCGCCTGCACCGGCGGGGATATGGACGCCTTCGGCACCGCGGGACGCCTCGCCGGCGTCGCCGGCCTCGTACCGGTCCCACGGGACTCCGGTCGGATCAGCGGCAACATGCGCCGGCCACACCGCTACCATCGCCGGCTCCTGCGTGTGTTCTACCTCTCCGCCCAAATCGCCGCCCGTTTCTGCCCCACGTTGAAGACGTTCTACGACCGGAAAAGAAGCGAGGGCAAGAGCCACAAGCAGGCGATCCTCGCTTTGGCCCGCCGCCGTCTCGACGTCCTATGGGCTCTCATCCGCGACCACCGCACCTTCACCACCGAGCCGCCCCAACCCGATCTCACCTCGGCATAGCGCTCTTGTGACTGTGCGCTCCGTGTGGCCTCTTGGACGCACCTAATCGTTCCCAGGTTGGGCGGTCGGGATCAGAGGGCCCAGGGCAGTCGGAGGGCCTCGATTTCCGTGTCGTTCAGGAGGGCCTCGACAAGCGGGGCGGGGCCCGCCACTTTGGTGGCCCAGAGGTCGTAGTCCGTGCAGAGGACCCAGGACCGGTCCTGGGCCCAGAGGTTGGACGGGGTCCAACCGTCCTCCTCCGGGTGGTCGTACAACGCCTTGGCATCCGCGAGCGTGCCGGCCCGGACGTGCAGGTTGTCGAAGTCCTCAGCCTTCTGCAACAGCGGGTTGTAGTAGGCCAGGCAGCGTGTCTCGGCACCCTGCGGGCTGTGCTCGGTGAGGATGTCGACCAGGCGGTTCCAGTCGGTCCGGTCCAGGCTGCCCTCGGACGGCCCGTCGATGCCGACAGGCCAGCCGCTCGGCTCCCGGAGCGAAGGGAAGGAGCGGTAGCAGGGCCGCCCCTCGGGCGCCACGGGATCACCGGTCCGCCGCGAGAGCTCCGCCCAGCGCAGTCGGCGCCAACGGGGGCCGCGGGGCTCACCCGGCGTCCCCCCGAACACGTCCGCGGGATCGAGGCCCGGGATGATCTCGGGCCCGCCGCCATTCAGCACGGCTCGTTGATACGCGACATAGGACATGTCGGTGGGCCCGAGTTCGTGTTCGTACATGGAGTGGAGCACCCAGGCGGCGTCGGGCAGTGCCGGCGGCATGAAGCCGGTGAGCCCGTCATCGTCGGCCAGGTCCCGCAGCCAATCAGTCTCCCCAGCCGCGGTCAGCGGCCACCGAGCGGTCGCCAGAGCAGCGGATGTCTCGTTCATCCGTTCAGGATCTCACCCGCTGCAACGGCGAGCAGCCAGGATCACTTTCCGGCCTCCACCACGTACCCGACGCCCTTGACAAACATGATTGGGAATCAGTCACACGTATTCGCCGGGCCGCCGAAGACGCTCTGAGAGCGGTGCGCTCACTCATCCCGGACCACGATTGCGAGGCCGTGATGACCACGTCTTGGCAGACTCGGCGCACAGCCCCCGTCAGTGGTCGGCGCCATGAGGTGGGTCAGTAGGGATTGACGTCCCCGGTGTCGATGGCGCGGATGCTGTACTGGACTTCGTCGGCCAGGACGGTGGCGCCGTCGGTGGTGACGGTGAGGAGTTACCGAGATCAAGGTTCGACTGTGGTGGTCCCGCCCTACCCGCCTGTGTCCTCTCCAGCCGGCCGGCGTGCATGTTCTCGATCGTCACATCATCGTCGGAGCAGGTCCTACAGTATGGCGCGTGACCGAGGAGAACCCCGAACTCATCGCCGGGCGGTACCAGCTTGTCGAACGGATCGGCCAGGGCGGCATGGGCCGGGTCTGGCGGGGTCTCGACCGGCAGCTCTTCGGGCGCGAGGTCGCCATCCAGGAGATCCCCTTCCCTCCTGGGCTGGACGATGGGGACCGAGGCACGCTGCTCAGACGCTTCACCGGCGAGGCCCGCGCGGCGGTCACCCTCAGCCATCCCGGGATCATCACCGTCCACGACATCGTGGAGCACAACGGCGCCCCCGTCATCGTGATGGAGTTCATCCGCGGACAGTCCCTGGCCGCAGCGATCCGCGAGCAGGGCCGACTGCCCGTGCGGCGGGTGGCGGAGATCGGCTCCGCCGTGCTTGACGCACTCACCGAGGCACACGACGCGCGGATCGTCCACCGCGACATCAAGCCGGACAACGGGCTTCTGAGCAGACCGCGTCGTCCTCACCGACTTCGGCATCGCCCACCTCGCGGATGCCACGACCAAGCTCAGCCAGAGCGGAATGATCATCGGCACGCCGCAGTACATGCCGCCGGAGCAGTTGGAGGGCAAGCGTCCAACACCGGCCAACGACCTCTGGGCCCTCGGCGCCACCCTTTACCATGCCGTCGAGGGATGCCCACCGTTCGACGCCGAGGGGCTGCACGCGCTCGCCATCGCCGTCTTCAGCCGCCCTCAACGGCCACCGACGCAGGCCGGCCCGCTGACCTCTGTACTGGACGCGCTCCTCACCAAGGACCCGGCCCACCGCGCTAACGCTGCCGAGGCCGCGGAACTCCTGGAGTCGGTTCTGCGAGGCGCGGGAAGAGGGCCAGTGGGAGGGGCTGGTGCCGAACCTGTACTTCCCCATCCCGCCCCGGATACGGAAGCGAGAGCGGTAGCGGAATCCGGCCCCACCCCACTGGAGCTGCCAGCTCTGCCGGACCACCCGACGCCCGTGGTCACTGACTCCGCTGCCGCTGCCCGGAACCCCCGCCACCCAGTACCGGAACGGCCTGCCACCCCGCCCCCACGGGTCCCCGTGCCCCATTCCGACGACCTCGCCTCGCTCGGCGGTGCGGACCACAAGGGGCGCGGCAAAGGAGACGCCACTCGGCGGCGCGCCTTCACTCGGCGGTCCGCCGTCCTCAGTGTGGCCCTTGCGACACTTGCCGTCGGAGGCGTCCTGACCTGGACCCTCACCCGCGACCACCTGCCCGGCGACAAGGGCGGAGACGGAGGCAGCGGCTCCCCGGCGTCCTCCGTCACCGTAGTGATCGGTGTAGACGCGCCGCTCAGCGGTGACCTGTCCGACTTCGGCCTCGGCATCAAAAACTCCGCCGACCTGGCGGTCAGGACCGCCAACCGGACAGGTCACGTCCCCGGCGTGACATTTGAGCTCAAAGCCCTGGACGACGAGTCGCGGCCCGCCAAGGGCCAGCAGAACGCCACCCAGTTCATTGCCGACGACAAGGTGCTCGGTGTCGTCGGACCACTCAGCTCCTTCGTCGCCCAGTCCATGGTGGAACCGCTCGCACAGGCGAACCTGGTCACCGTCTCGCCAGCCAACTCCGACCCGACGCTGACGCAGGGGGCCGACTGGGCCAAAGGCACCAGGTCACGCCCATACGAGACTTACTTTCGCACCATCGCCACCGATACAGACCAAGGGACCTTCGCCGCCCAGTACCTCCGCAAGGACGCGAAGAAGACGAAGCTCTTCGTCATCGACGACAACTCCTCCTACGGCACAGACCTCACCATCGGGTTCCGGAGCGAATTCACCAAGCTCGGCGGGACCATCGTCGGCACAGACCATGTCGACCGGGCCAGCAGCACCTTCGCCACCCTCGCAGCGAAGGTGCGGGCTTCCGGCGCCGACGCCGTGTACTACGGCGGCGACCATGTGGCCGCCGGGCCACTTTCTCAGCAGATCAAGCAAGCGGGCGCGGCCATCCCGCTGATCGGAAGCGACGGCATCTTCGCTCCCAAGTTCGCCGAGAGCAACGACAAGACTGAAGGTGACCTGGCCACCGACATCGGCACACCTGTCCAGGACCTGGCCGGTGGACGGGCGTTCCTCTCCCAGTACGAGGCGGCGGGGTATGCGGAGGAGCCCCAGACGTTCGGTGCGTACGCGTACGACGCGACCTGGGCCGTCATCGAGGCGGTGAAGGCCGTAGCGGCAGCCAACGGTGGCACTCTCCCCTCGGCCGCCCGGGCAAGGATGTCCGGCGCCGTGGCGGGGCTGGCATTCGACGGTGTCACCGGGCACGTCGCCTTCGACAAGTACGGTGACACGACCAGCCCCCAGTTCTCCCTGTATGCGGTGAAGAACGGAGCCTGGACGTTCGTGAAGACCGGCCCCGTCACTCCGTAAGGCCCTCCGCCCAGAGCGTGTCTCTTTGATGGGTTGGTCGGTTGATCTGGTGTGCCGGTCCCGCTATTGATCACTGGTGTGATGCGGGCCCGGATCGGGCCACTCAAGCTGGCCGATCCGGTCCGTGGACGACGGTCGGCCGACCACCGCCGACCCCCTTGAAGCAATCGGGGGGGAAGTACTGCACCAGCTCGCCTTGGCGGGCTTCCCGACGAGCTCGGCTCGTTTCCACACCGTCCACAAATGGTTGATCCCATTGTCCTCCCGGCGACTTTTTGATAGCTGCGGGAGGAGACGAACAGGTCCGGCCCGCTCGTCAGCGGTTCGTGACTCTTCGCTGAGACGTGTCAGTCAGGGCACTGCAGCCCTGACCTGGAAGGGCGATCACCGGTGAGTTGTCCGGTGACTCTTTTGGCGAGTGGTGACTGACGAGTGGCGACAGACGAGTGGTGCGCGGCGGTGGGTGAGCTGCGCGCCCGGTTCTGGCCTGGAGGAGGCGGGATGGGCAGGCGCGCTCGGTGGGTCAGTCACGGAGCGGCGGTGGTACCGGGGCCGAGGGTTCGCCGGCCGAGGATGGCCTGGTGCTCGTCGGTGGCGGCCTGGGCGGCCGGGAGCATGTCGGTGCCCTCGGCGGCGAGTCGGGATCGGCGCCCGTCCGGGGGCTCGGTGGCGGGTGTGGTGGGGCGAAGGCCGGTGCCCGGCCGCGCTCGATCATGCGGCCAGTCTCCCGGCGCCGGCTCCGCCTCGGTCAACTGGCAGGAACCTGGAGGGGGAAGCCTGGGGGGAAGCCCCGGGGGAAACCTGGGGGGTACGCCTAGGGGGAAGCCTAGGGGGAAGGCGCATTTCCGAGGGTCCTGCATTTTGACTGGTCAGAGCATGTTTCGCGGCTGGTGAGTAGCCGGACTTATATGTGTGGAGGGGTGGGAGGGTGCTGCGCGGGCCAGTGTCGGGCGGAGCCCGGGGCGCTTGGCCTGCTGTGTGCGTCGCTACGGTGGCGTGATGATGTCGGGGCGCCGCGACGAGTTGGCTGGTCGCCCCCGTCGGCCGCGCGCAGCAGCTCTGCAGCCGGGAGAGGGTTAGGCCGCACGAGGTACGGGCGCGGTATCGTGAAGCCCTCGTATATGCAGTTTTGATCTGGCTGGAGTGCCCTGTGCCCGAGGATCCCATCGCCCACAGCGAGCTCGCTGCCCTGACCCGGCGTTTCGAAGAGGTCGCGGAGAGGCACGACCGCGAGTTCGGGATCATCAAGTCCGACCTCACCGCAGTGCGCCTCCAGATCGGCAACCTGGACCAGAAGGTCGAGGCTCTCGATAAGAAGATCGACCGGAATCAGGCGCAGATCATCGAGCTGCTCACCCAGCTCGTGGGGCAGCGCCCCGACGCTGGCTGATCTCTCCGGGCCCGGCGCCCGGCCCGTACATGGCGACGGCTCCGACCAGACACTCTGGTCGGAGCCGTCGTGCGTCCAGGGTCAGTTTCCGGCGAGCAGGTGTTCCTGCCGGGTCTGGACGAGGCCGCACCACGCGCCGCGGACATTGTCTTCGCTCGTGGTCCAGCGGATGGTCGACGGCCCCGGCAGGGGCAGGGCGCCCATGAAGTGAGCGATGTCGGTGAAGTAGGCGAAGTCGCCGGTGGCGGTCAGCGCGCGCAGCCGGTCGGTGGTGGCGGCCAGGCCCTGGTCCTCGCCGCGGACGGCGTGGTGGAAGGCGAGGGCGAGACCCTCGGATTCCTGCGCGACGCAGTCGGAGCGGCCGTCTACGTCGCCAGCTACGCCGAAGGAGCTGAGGCCCTTGTAGTCGTCCGGTTCGTCGACGGGGCTGCACTGTTCCTACAACTCGCCTGCGCCGGTGCCGCGGGCACCGCCCAGCGTCCATCCGTCAGATCATCACCACGGCGGGGATGCAGGCGCGGATGCAGGCGGTGAGCAATTGGCTGACCTCCGGCGCCCGGCCCCTGGCCGCGCTCCTCGCAGCTGGTCGAAGAATTCGGCCTGCTGCCACCGCTCCAGGCGCCGCCAGCAGGTCTGTCCCGAGCCGAACCAAGATCCTTTTACGAGCTCTTGGTGTGGGCTATTGGCTCGATGTTGTTGTAGGTGACGAGATACAGGGAGCGCGCTGGTCGTTTTCGGCCATATCGCTCAGTTCCGCCTAGCGGGCAATCGCTGGCCCTTGGGCGGTGTGCACGGCGCGTCGGCCGAGATCGACCCATCGTTCATGAACTCAACGCCCGGCGAGCTGGTCTCGTTCGCGCCAGTCGATAATCAGCCATGGTAGCTGAAATAATTAATTGCATGGAAGGTCGCATACTCTTCCTGCTATGGCAGAACTCTATTCGCCAACGCCTATGCGGAATGCCTGAATTCGGGTGGGCGCCTGTCTCAAAGATGACTTCTCGGCGAGATCGACATGTATGCAAGATGTTCCCGTCAACTCAAGCGACAGCGCGAGGAGACAATTCGTGATCACTAGTAGACGGGGAATGAATTGAAGAAGCCCGGGAAGATCACTCTTGCCGCAGTCTCCATTTTGACTGCTGCTGGAGCTCTTGTCTCTGCCGGACCCGCCACTGCGGCTACCCCGGCAGCCCCGCAGTTCCAGGTGTTTACGGCGGCCGAGGGAGCCACCCCTCCGGCCGCGCTCATCGGCCCGCACGGTGAGAAGCCGACCAAGTGGGGTGTGGCCTCTTTCAACGTGTCGACGGCCCCCAAGTCGGGTGTCGCTGGGATAGCCGCCCAAAGTGTCGGCGGCGGCACCTGGAACTACGGCACCACGGCCCAGTGGAATGGCAAGAGGTGCTACTCGAACTACATCCACCCGACCAAGAAGCACTCGGCCAGCGTGGCGTTCGCGGGCGGGGTCGACAAGGACATCAGCGAAGCTGACATCTGGGCCACGGCTGGGATCACCGCCGGCGCAGCGTACACGTGCAACGCCTACTGGGGCCTCTACTAAGCTCCATAGCGTCACACTTTCGCCTTCTCCGAAGGTCTGGCCAACCGTACCTTTTGCGGGATGGCCAGGCCTTCGGGCCTTTCATTGGCGGCCTAGCGGTGTGAGCAGGGACCCGGTAAGGTTGCGCGCACCCTTCGTCCGATGTATCGAGGTCCCGCCCGTGCGTTCTTTTTTATCGGCTGTCGCGCTAACCCTCGTTGGTGGTGTGATCGTCGGAATCTCCGGCCCGACTTTGGAATCCACTGGTGGGCATGCGAGTCATGCGGCAAGTGTCACGCTGGTAGCAGGCTGGATATACGCCCTAGTGGCATTTGTTTCCGGGCTACTGGCTAACTCGAAAAGACGCGCGGCCATAATGGGGTTCGCGTCCCTTGTGGTTACCGTCTTTGCCTATTACGTGACGAAGGCAATGCAAGGCGACTTCAGGCAGCCTGATTTCAGCCGCCCGAGTTCAGGAACCCTGAGTTTTGCATGGGGCGATTTTCTTTCCATGCTCGCCTTGTGGTGTGTGTTCGCCTTGCTTCTGGGGCCGATCTGCGGGCTCGCGGGGCACTGTGCCCGTACAGGGCCCTTCCGCCTTCCCTGCCAACTGCTTGTGCCAGTCGTGGTGATCTGTGAGACCACCATGCGTCTCTCCGCCGAAGCGGATAGGCAAGAAGGGTTGGTAGGTACCACCTGGAGTGTGACCCGTGGGCTAGCCATAGCGGTGTTCTTGGTTCTCATTGGCATCGCCGCCGTGAGCACCTGGCGCCGACGAACTACCCAAGCCCAGACCTGACAGGCTGCTGCGAAGTCGCTGTGACGAGGCCCGCTCCCGAGCAGAGCGGGCCTCCCGTGCCATGCGCTAGGCCATTTCGTTTGGATCAGCCGGTCGTTGGTCCGGGTGTGCCGTTGCTGCGTTCGGGGATACGGGTGGGGGAGTCTGCAGGGAGGCCCCCCAGGGGCGCGGTCATCCCAGAAGGCTGCGCGGTCAGCGCCGGCCGCCGCCGATGCGGCGGTCGTCGGCCAGTGCGGTAAGCGGGCCGAACTCGCGGGCAAGCTGGTTCCACGTCAGAACCTCGCCACAGCGGGCCGGGAACTCCTTCGGGTTGAACTCGGGCATGGTCCAGGTGCCAGTGCCCCGGTCCCGCAGCCACAGGTCCCCGTCACCGTCGACCACAGTCGGCGGGACCGGTACGGGCTCGGCCTGATCGGTGGGCTCCCAGGTGACCCGGCCCGGGTGGGAAACGCGGCGCAGCTCGGTGGTGGCCAGCCGCGCGGCCAAGTCACGGGTGGACTCTTCGGCGTCCTTGACCGACGCGAGTCGGAATGCGTCGTCAAGTACGGGCAGGGCTGGATTCTTGCTGCGCTTTGAACTCATACGCTGACTACCTCCGGTGGGGGGCGTCACATCCGTTATGGCACCCCGTAGAAGAACACGGTATCCGAGGCGGGAGCCGGGCCGGCTACGACCACTGTCCAGCTGGAGGCGCTGGCACACCGGGCGGTGGGGCTAGGTGGTGAGCTGCTCCTGGACGTGGCGCAACCCGTGGTGGTAGCGCTCAGATATGGCGGTCCGGGTCTGAGAAGGTGAGGCCGCCGGGGGCGAGCGGACGTCGGGCCGGGGCGGATGCGGGCTCGGTTTCGGTCTCGCCGGGCGGCTGGCGGAAGTCGGCGCCCTGCTCGACCGGCATCAGCCGGCGCCCACCCGCCTGGGCGGGTACGGGAGCGTCGGAAGCGGGCTCGGAGAAGGTGGGCAGCGAGAGCGGTCGACGGTCGGTCATGATCCCTAGTCTTCCAGGTCCGGCCCTGCGGGTAGGGCCAGGCCGCTATCAGCGGTGATAGTGCTCTGGCCCTGGCCAGCAGGGCCAGGCTGGTTGTTTCAGCTCACCAGAACAAAGCGGTTAAGCCAGCGCTACCGCCGGTGAACCGGCCCGGACCGCCGAGGCCGGGCGGCACATCTGCCCCGCCTGCTGGATGAAAGAACGACGACGATCGCCAACCGACACGCGACGAACGCCCAGGTTCGGGGCGCCGACTGCTCAGTATTCGCGAACTCAGGCACTTTCGTCGGCGACTACATCGGGCACTACACCCGCTCGGAGACCGACTACGCCCGAGCAAAGGGCAAGCCGATCCGGTACACGCACCCCGAGGGCGACCCGTACGGCAGCGCGCTGCCGCCGAGCCGTACAACACCGGAAAGGTTCGGGGATGAAGAACACGGAGAACAACGCGCCCGAGCTGGCGCCCGGCACGCTCTTCGTCGCCGTCGGGCCTGCCACGTCGGGCAAGTCCACCGTCGCGGCCCTCTTTCCGGTGGACGTCGTGGTGTGCCTGGACGAGCTGCGCCGCGAGATCAGCGGGGGCAACGCGGGCGACCAGTCGGTGACCCCGGCCGCCGTGAGCCGGCAGAACCGCCTGCTCGACGAGCACCTGGCCGCCGGCCGCACGGTGCTGGTCGACTCCACGAACGTGGAACCGCGGGTCCGCGCGAGCCTCCTGGAGCTGGCCCGTCGACACGGCCGACCGGCCGTCGCTCTCCGCTTCACGACCGACCCCGACAACTGCCTGGAGCGCAACGCCATGCGCCCGGCCGCCCGGCGGGTCCCGGACGAGGTGCTGCTCTGGCAGCACTCCCTCGCCCAGGACGCCACACCGGCACGCTGACTTGGGGGTGGCCCGCCTTCGGGCGATCGCTGCGGTGTGGAGGGCCCGAAACGTCTTGCTGCTGCGTGTCACATTCCCCGCTCGGAGAACGTCAGCGAAGTGAAGTATCCACGCGGCCCTGCCAGACCGGTGACGGACCGGACCCAAGTGGGGAGGCCGACCGACTTCCGACAAGCGGGTGTCCGTATGGAGGTGACACTCAAGACGAACCTCAGCAACTAGTCCTCAACGAGAAAAACCTCGTGAAGCGGAAGAACAGGAAGAAGCACTGCATGTCGCGACTACGAGCGAAAAGCGTTGTCACCACAGCGATATCCGGTCTGGCGATCACCATGGGCATGATCACTCCAGCTGCCGCAGAGCCGCCGCCCTCCTTTCCCGTCCCCTACGCCAATGGTCAGTCAGGAACGTGTCTGGACTGGGCCGGTGGAACCACTGTTGGTGTCTGGCACTGCAATTACGGCGCCGACAACCAGGCCTGGGGGGCCGAACGTACGTCGCCGAACACGTGGCGGTTCCGCAACCAGGCCAGCGGCGCATGCCTCGACTGGTCAGTGGAGACGACCAGGGTCGGCTCCTGGCATTGCAACGGAGGCCTCAACCAAGACTGGTACGTCGTCAGCAACCAAGACGACCACGACGCGGTCACCTACGAGCTGAGGAACAAGGCCAGCGGCACGTGCCTGGACTGGTCCGAAGGGGCCAACCGAGTGGGTGTCTGGCACTGCAACGGGGGCAATAACCAGCTGTGGTACATACCCCTCACCCCCTGAGCAACCGCACGGCTCCGTTGACAGGCGACGGCCCCCATCCGCGCGGACGGGGGCGCTGCCGGGTCGGGGGTTCCGTTAAGAACGCTGTCACCGATCCTGCTGGCTTATTCCGTGCCCAGCGGCGCTGACGGCCGTCGGCCAGGACAGCAGCGGCCGTCTTGGCGTTCCCGGTCGCGGGTGGGGTATGGAATGTCGATGCAGCCGAGGCCGTGGCCGAAGGTGCCTGACCTGACCGCACAGATGGCGGTGGCGGCGCGGGGCCCGTACCCGTTGGCGATGCGGGTCCGTGACGAGCTGGGCGAGTTGTTCGCGGACGCCGAGTTCGCTGAGGCGTTCGGATCCAGAGGGCAGCTCGGCGTGTTCGCCCATCCCGACGACGAGTGCCTCCTCGCCGGCGGTGTCCTCGCCCAGCACGCCGCCGCGCACGCGCGACCGCCGTCGTCACCATGACGTGGGCGCCCGACAGCCCGCGCGGGACTGCGCGGTCGCCCGGGCCCCCAGGTGCATCGCCGTCGCCAGGTCTGCGTGCGAGATGTCCTTGGCAGCGACCCTCACGTTCCCCAGCGAGCCGATCAGCGATTCCCCCGTCAGATGCCCTGCACGAGCCGCCACAAGACGTGTAGGCCGGCCACATCTCTCCGAGCCAACAGAGCCACCGCGGTATCCGAGATCACTCCGGTGTCCTGAGCGTCCAGCAGGAGACGGCCCAGGACACTGGCGACACTCTCGATCTGAGACGCGCTGCCAGACGGCGTCCTGCAGCGGCTCTGACGGACGAGGCCGGAGATTTTGCTGCGGCGATCACATCGCGCAGCTTTAATCGGTGAAGTCTTCCACGGCATCAATCCCAGCAGGATGTCTCAATCAAGCTTCGTTGAGATCATCGTGCAGTCTTCTGCGTCCAGGACCAGCTGGCGCAGTTCGGAGGCAGAGGTGGGGGCGAGCCGGTAGATGCCCTGAAGGCTTACCGAACGGATGAGTCGGCCTTCCTCGATATACTTCAGCGTCCGCTCACCGCGGCGCGAGGTATAGGTCAACCGCTCCAGAAGATCCGGCGGCACGGCTGTGCCGAACGAGAGCGGAGAGCCTGGCGGGCCGGTCACCACCTCCGTGACACAGCCGGCCTTCAACGGCCGCCAGTCCAGGAGCTTTGCGTAGTCGTCATCGTGAAGCACCGATCCCGCGTCCTCGTAGGGGATGATTCCGGACACCTCCATTGCGCCCAGCACGTGCAGCCGGGTGCGCAGGACGCGCACGGGGTAGATCCGGTCACCGCGCTGCACGCCCGCTCGCTGGAAACTTGGCAGTGACTGGTGCGGTCCGCCGAACAGCATCGTCAGCCGCTGGCGGGCGTAACCGGACCGCTCGAGCTCGCGGCAGAGATCGTTGGTCCACAGCGTCGTGTACGAGTTCGACATACCGGGACCGTATCCGCGCCCGCTGACAGCCACCCCTGGTGGCTCCGCAATGTGCCCACCCAATCGCCGAGCAGGGCCATCTCCACCGCCGGTCGCCACGCGGCGGGTCGGTCCAGCTTCAGCCAGCTCTTGCTGAAGAGATCCACGCGTTCGGAATCACCTTCGATCGCGGCGTTCCGGGCCGAGAGGGCCTCGCGCAGCGCGGACCGATCCGGCCAGGGCGTGCAATGGCGGAGCTTCTCTTCCAGGTCCAGCAGGATGCCGGCGTAGGGGGTTGCCCAGGCGCGTTGACAGATCTCGCACGTGGGGTCCACCGGGACATCGAGTTCGGCAGCGACTGCTGCAATCTCGCCTAACGCCCTGAACGCCGCGCTCGCGAAAGTACAGCCGAGGGCCTGGTGCCAGAAGTGGACCAGCTGCATCTCGTAGCTCGACAGGCGCGGGGGAGGGACGGGCCGGGCCAGGCACTGGATGCAGGATCGGGGAGACGGCGGGGTGATCATGAAAGTTCCTTGCCGGTGTGGGTTCGGGATTGAGTTCCTCACTCTCTCGGCCCCGGCCGTCCTCGATCCGGCAAAAAATTTGGACGGTCGCCGTGGAGGCACCCAAATGTGATGAGCGGCCGACGGAGAGACGTCAGGAGTGGTCTGCAGCGCTCCTGCAGATAGCAGGTCCTCGCCCGGACCATAAATGCCCGTCAGGCTGCGTCCGCCAGCTGCAAGGACGCCCCAGCTCTGACGGACAGTGGGTCGACGGCGTTGCCCAGGAGGCCGGGCCGAGGGCCCGACCCGGGCGCCGACGGACTCCTGCGCGTACGACCGCTGGTCCTCACCGACCCGGACGTCGCTCGGCAGGTCGGGCGCCACGCTGCCCGTCGTAGACCTCTTCGCCGCGGGTGGCGCCTGCCTCGACAACGTGGGCGCCTCGACGGGGAGTTGAGCGCTTCCTAGACCACAAAGTGAGAGTGATCTGCGTCACACGCATGTCGGGAGGGGCTGGCGGGCGGGTTATCCACAGGGACGGCATCTGAGCAGGGTTTTTCCCTGTGGATAGTTTGCTTCTCAATTCTCGCCCCTCGTGGTAGGCGGACGGGGAAAAGTGCCCCTGGCGGACTGTGCGGAGGCGCCGTACGCCCCGACGCAGGCCCAGGACACCCCGGAGACACCAGTAACGTGGTTGGGCACTGAAGGCCCTTCAGAAAGACGAAGGGAGACCACCTTTGCGGAGCCGATGCTTGCCGGCCTAGCTCCGCTGGGATCTCCCACTCGCCTGCTGTCGGGTCCCCGCTCACTGTGAGGAGACCGGAACCCTTGACGACCATTGACCGTACCCCAAACGACTTGCCGAGCTCCAACCCGCTGGCGTGGGTGATCGCTCTCACCGCTCTCGCCTCCATCGTGGCGGTGGTCGTCTTGGCGCTGACGCACAACCCCGAGGCGGCAACCGCCGTCGGCACCATCGGGGGTGCGGTGACCGCCCTCGGCGGCTCCTGGGCGAACCTCCGCACACGCAAGTAGCCGCGGCAGCCGATCCCGAGTCTCCGTGGGACGGCTGACCCCTCACCTGTTCGCCACAAAAGGCCCCCTGGTCTGCGGCTTCACGAAAGCGCAAATCGGGACACAGGAGCGGACACGAGGACACACGCACCGCCGCTGACAGGAACGGCCGGGGTGGATAACGAGCAGCTCGCGCCCGTTGCCACCCCGGTACCCACTCTCTAGACGCAGGCGGCGGAGTCTCCCGGGGGACGGCTGTCTGAGCCCGGTCCGCGCAGCGCGGACGGGTAGCCGCCTCACTCAGCACAGTGCCATCTGCTCGTGGTTGGCGAGATCGAAGTGAGTGAGCCGGCTGGTGCGCAGACCACCCGTCTCCAAGGCCTGGACCTCCTTCGCATTGCGGGCGAAGACCTGGTGGTAGGCCAGCTGCGGGGAGAGGGGAACCAACTCCGGGCATGGCCGCACGATCCCGTACAGGCGGTTGAAGGCGTGCACCGGGACGCCGTAGGCGAAGCTCGCCGCGACACCGCCGCGCTCGGGGATCCGCACCCGGATCCCGTCCTGCTGCCAGGCCGCGTCGAAGACGGCCGTGAACAGCTCCTTCACCTGCGCTCGGGACAGCTGACCCCACCACGCTTCCGCCGTGGCCGGGGCACGCCGCTCCAGTTCTTGCCGGGTGCCTGCCGCTCCGCCTCACGCTCCTGCGCCAGCGCGAACTCCCTGGCACGCCGTTCCCGGAGCTCTGCCCGATGCCGGGCCCGCTCCTCGTCGCGCTGCGCCTGGAGCCGACGGGCGGCCGCTCTCTGCTCGACCTCCTGCGCATCCTTCAGCCTCTGCAGCTCCCGGCGCCGTTGCTGGGCCAGCTGGCCCGCTGGCGTTGCCAACCAAGCATCGCGCCGTGCCTGGGCCGCGGACTTCCGCTCCAACCTCTGGACTTCGCGCTGCCGCTCGGCCTCCTCGCGCCGCCGTGTCGCCTCGGCACGCCGGATCCGTTCCTCCTCCCACGCGTTCTGGGCCTCGGCGGACTGGCGGGAGGTCCACCACAGCGTGCGCCTGAACCAGCGGTGCTCTTCGCCGATGATCCGTGTCACATCGCGGTTGGGGGCCAGGCTCCGGCAGGGACGCAGCTGTCCGCGCACCACCCACTTCACGAACTGGGAGAGCTCGGCCTCCTGGAAGAACCAGCTGCCCGAGCCGAAGCCCCCCAGCTCGTCGTCCACCACCCAGGACTCGTCGTCCCCTTCAGGCACCCGTACACGGATGGACGGCACGGCCCCGATCCACACCGACGGCCGCTTGTGGGGCGAGACCCAACACACGGCGATCCCCTCGGCGGCGTACCGGTCGGTGCGCGCCTTGATGTCCTCCACCGTGATCGGGGAGAGCTGCGCCTCCCACGCGATCCGCTGCGTACCGTCGGGCGAGGTCGCCAGTACGTCGGCCCGCCAGGAGCCGTCCTCGGCAGCTACCTCCAGCTCGGCGAACATTCCGGCGTCGCGGTTGGCGCTGGCCATCACGAGTTTGAGCATGTGGTGCTCCCAGGACTCATTCGCCAGAGAGCACTCCGGCGGCCGCCCGGCGTCGTGGCAGAAGAACCGCACACGGTTCGGCGAGTGCTTGGCGTGCACACCCCACGAGCACTCAGGGCAGGTGAGGGCGACGCGGGGCGTGACCTTGTAGACCTGGGACCAGTCCAGGCCGGCCCCGAGGTCGGGCTGGGTGGCGTCGACGCGACCCGCCTCGGGGTGAAGGGCAATGAATGGCATAAAAATCGCATCTCCTGTGCGATGCGCCGCATATGGCGTCCAATCCGACGGACAGGAGATAGCAGGCGGCACTGACAACGCCCCCGGCCTGCTGCAGGGCCGGGGCCGGACCCGTCGAAGGGGGATGGCCACCTGCGGGTGAATCAATATGCGAATGCCTGGGCGCGGACAGGGCGGCTTGCATATCAGCCGCCCCGCCTGAGGGGCCGCTACTTCGGCATCACGGCCCGCAGGACGCTCGGTATGTTGGCCGGGTCGACCAGCACGAGCGCCATGGCACCCAGGACGAGCACGGGAAGCGCGCGTGCAGCCGTCGTGAGTACGGTGGGCACGTCCGGGGTGGCCGCGCGGTACAGGGCGTACCCGGCGAGGCCTGCCAGGACGACGATGCCGAGCAGGGCCAGGAACAGGGGGTTCATGGTCGTGATCCGTTCTACGGTGCCGGCACATCCCGGCTTCACGCCTTCGCCCTCGAAACCGGGCCCAGGACAGTACGGGCGTCGAGTGATCTACATCACGTCTCATCGGGTGTCGGGCCTTGGTCTTTCCCTCCTGGCTCCCGTCGCGCGCCCTTGCGTGACGTAGGTGTTGGCGCAGTGGGCCTTCGCCGCTCCCCGGCGGCCGAACTCGGCGACGAACCGGCTGTGACTCGAGCGCCAGGCGCCGGCGGTACGGCCGTTGTTGGTAGGGGGCCCTGTCGCCCAGACTCGGCGGCCTGATGGACGCGACGGCGACCGGGGCCCTGCAGCTGTTCCATCTGCGGCCCGGACAAGTGCCTGTAGGTCCCGTATTCGTCAGCTTCGGAGCCGGTTTCGTGCTCGCGGAGGCAGTCTGGGGCATCGCCGCTTCCCCCGTCCGGGGTCAGCCGGGCCCACACGGGTCGTACGAGAAACCGGGTGTAGGAGGCCGCCCATCCAGAGAGCATGTGGAGCAGCAGACCGGCTGACGCGACGGAGGATCGACATGGAGCGGCTGGAGCTGATCGTCGTGCAGCTCGAAGAGGCCAAGGGGATGATCGAGAAGGGGCGTGTGCCCAACCTGCGGTTGGCTTACCTACTCATCGACAGCGTGACGGAGCTGATCCTCCACCGAACCGTTTAGACGGAACTTCAGCACCAGCGCATGCTCAAGAGGTTGCTGTTGGCCTACCAGCAGAACGCGGCCTGGGGAATACCGGTCGACGCCGAAGAGGTCGCCTCCATCGAGGCGCAGATTGTAGACGAGGCCGAGCTGAAGGGCCTCGACCGCAACTTCGACGCGAAGGTTGGTCTGCTGGTACGCCGCAATCTGCTTGACGAGGCACTCGGTCCCGTCCTGAAAAAGCTGCACAAGTACCGCAACGAGATGTATCACCGCGACAAGCAGAGGCCTGAGATCATCAGGCCGGCCACCCTGATCTACTTCGACTCCGCATGCACAGTGCTGGAGTCGTACCGGCAGATGATCATCACTTACCCAGCCGACCTCGGTTCGGAGATCTGTCGGTTCACCGAAGGTAGGAGGCCAGGTTTCAGCGAGGCGGCAGACCTCCCGAAGAAGATCGCAGCGCAGCTACGCCGAGAGGTGGGACTCGACCTCCCGCAAGTACGAAGTGCCCTCGCTGCATACCTCGGGGCTCGGCTGGACCGAATGGTCGACGGCTTGGAGTTCATCGAGGACAACCTCGTCGGCCGGTCGCTAGTGCGCGGGGACGCCCTGCGTCTCGTTCAGGCGAACCTCGCTACGAACCCGACGCTCGAACAGGTCCGAGGGCGAAGATATCCGCACTCCAAGGCGGAGCTAGAGCAGTGGCGAACCCGGATAGCCGCTCTGGAGTCCATCGAGGACAAGCACGCCCTGGTCAGCGAGTACGCCGTAATCGAAGACTCCTTCGAGCCTCTGGAGGAGAAGATCACGAACGCGGTGTTCCAGGTCGACTACGAGGTGCAGTCCCAAATCGACTTTGCTCGCGGCAAGTAGGGGCTCGACAAACTGTCCGCCCCGGGGTAATGACGTGATCTTCGGTTCGGTCGGGCAAGGCAGCCGGGGTGGTGCGGCACCAGGGATCACCTTGTGTCACCGAACCAGGGTATTGGTTGTGGAACCACTGCGGCTGCAAGCGGGCGGGCAGTTATTCGCAGGCGACACCGTCTCGGTCGGCGTCGAGGTGGCGTCCGTACCCGTCCTGCCCCTGGTAGATAGGGGCTACGCCGGCTGCCCGCGCGGCAGCACAGTTTTCGTATTTGTGTTCCTCGTCGTACCGCGCTCCGAAGCTGAGCCCGACTTCAACGGTGAACCGCACCCTGCGTAGCTCGGGCTTGTCACGGAGCTTGATCGTGTAGTCGACGGTGTCGAACCCTCGAAACCCGGTGGTCGGTGTGTACAGTCCAGTGCCGTCCTGCACCGTGAGAGTGCCGTGTTCTGGACCGTGCTGGATGGTCAGCTCGACATCGTTTGAGCTGAGGCCTTTGTAGTCGTCCAGTTCGTCGACGCGTGTGCTGCGGGTGTCTTCTGCGGACTCGTGCTGCAGCAGCGAAAGCCTGGCCGTCTCGTGCATGTCGGTCCACAGTGTCGTTGTCTTCTTCGCGACGTCATCGCCCGGGTGTGACAGGTGCCAGTTGGGTGCCGGCAGTCCCGGGGCTGGGACGTCTGCCTGCTCACGTGCGGCTCTTGCTGCTGCCGCGTCGGCCTGCCACCAGGAAGCCACGCTCGACAGGCCCCACCAGGCGCCACCCACGATGAGACCGAGCACCGCGAGGACGCTTACGCAGGATGCCCAGGCGTCAGCACGCTGACGCTTTCGCTGCTGTGCCGCCCGCTCAGCCTGCTCGCGCTTCAGCTCCTCAAGATGAGCCTTGCGCCGGGCCTCCATTCCCTCCTCGAAACGACGGCGGAACTCCTGAGCTTCGTCCTGGTTCCTCATTCGCTCTGCCCTATCCGGGCGCGGCGGCTCTCTACCAGGTGGTGCCAGCGAGCACGAACGACGTCCGGGCCGTCGAGCCAGACAGTGGGCGAGGAATCTTGCAGGGGAAGACCGGCCATGAAGTGGGCGAGGTCGGTGCAGTAGGCGTAGTCGCCGGTCTGGGCGAGTTCGCGGATCCGGTCGATGACGGCACGGACCTTGTCGTGGTCGCCTTGAACGGCGTGGTGGAACGCGAGGGCGAGTTCGAGGGCGACTGCGGCAGCGGTGATACCGGTTTCACGGATCTCGGCACGCAGGGCGCGGGCAGCTTCGAGGTCGGGCATGGCACCGGCGTCGCGGACGAGCGCGGCAATCCTCACCGTAAGGGTGGTGGCACGGAGATCGAGGCCGGTAAGGAGCTGTTCGGCGAGGTGCAGTTCGTCGTCGGCGGCATCGAGATCGGTGAAGGAGAGCACCAAAGCGCGCTGGGCCTGGCTGGTGGCTCGCTCGCCGGCGATGCCGTGCTGCTCGGCTTGCTCGCGGGCGCTGGCGTAGGCGGTGGCTGCACGCGTCATGTCGCCGTGCGGCCACAGGATGTCGCCCTCGATGCGGTGCTGACGGCCGTCCCAGCCGAGGGTCTGCGCCACGGCGTACGCGGTGGGGAAGTCTCCCGCGAGGCGGGCGAGGTGAGCCAGGCCCCGCCGGGCTGCAGGGGCTAGGCGGCCTTGGCCGTCGGCGACGAGCTGCATCCCGGCACGCGAGCCTGTGCTGTCGCCGAGGTCGCGCTGTGCCTTGGCGAGGTAGTAGACGGTCATCTCGTGCAGGTCGGCGGGCAGCAGGTGGGTTCGTGTGACGGCGGCGAGGCGGGAGGCGGTGATGGAGCGGTGTTCGTGCTGGCGGCGGGCGAGGGTGGCCAGGAGCTCGACGAGGGCGTCGGCCGCCGTCGCCATACTGTCCTCCCCGGTGCCGTCGTTTCGAAGAGGTGGGGCGAGCGGCTCCCACACCGAGTCGCTGACGTAGGCCCAGGCTGCCTCGGCAAGCCAGCCCAGGTCGAGCTGGAAGTCCCGGGCCAGAGCGAGGCCCTGGCGTAGGCAGCCGACCAGCCGCCTCCGGTCCCGGCCGGTGCGCGCACTGCACTGCTCGCCCAGGGCCGCCAGCGCACGCTTGGCTGCCTGCTCCCAGTCGCGTGCCGACCAGCGGTCGTCTGCCTGGTCGTCGGCGCCGCGGACGGTGGAGCGGATCAGCCCGTGCAGGTGATAGGGCCACAGCCCGAAGACGTTCTCGCGGACGAAGGGCCGCTCGATCAGCCGTAGTGCCGGCGCCTCGTGCTGGAGACCGGCGGCCGCGGTGGCCAGGGGCAGGTCGAAGGCGTCCAAGAGGGCGACCGAGCGCAGGACGTGCCGTTCATCAGGGGTGAGGTCGGACAGGGTGCGGGCGATCAACGCCGGGAAGTCGTGGTCGAAGTCGGTGGGCTGCGGGGTATGGCCGGTGCGGCGGATCTCCAGGAATCGCATCACCGACAGATCGAGGTAGAGCGGCAGTCCGTGCGAGCGGTTGGTGATGACCTGCCGGATCGCCTCACTGATGAGCGGTGCGCCGTCGCGCGTGAGCCGACGGGCGAGGTGGTCGTCGCAGTCCTCGGGGGAGAAGTCGCCGACGAGGACCTGCCGCCCGTAGTCGTGCGGCGGTCGGGCGGCGCGGGCGGCCGGGACGGCTGCGGATAGAGCCAGGCCGGGCCAGGCGGTGGGGCCGGTGTAGTCCAGCTGCCCTTGGAGACCCGGGTCGGCCCACTGGAGGCGCGAGCGGCCGGTGACGATGAAGAACACGTTGGGCATGAGCCACACCAGTCGCTGGATCAGGCGTTCCAGGTCGCGGTGGGTGCGGTCGCCGACGTCCTCGAAGGTGTCGAGCAGGACGACCGGCACCGTCTTCTTGTCCGCGGGCAGCTGTGCGAGCTCCCACGCGAGGAGGTGCGGGTAGAAAGACAGGGCATTTAGGTCCGGCTCGGCCTCCAGCAGGTCCTGCAACCGTGCGCAACCGGCCAGTGCCCGGACTGTCTGGCGGCGTTCGCGCAACGCCCGCACCAGAGAGCCGGTAACCGCACCGATTGCGGAGCCGACGGTACCGGGCAGCAGCAGAGCCTGGGCGACGTCGGAGAGCGCGGACTGCATCTGCTGCGGCATCGCCTTGCCGAACCTCGCCGCAAGACCGCCGCGGCTCAGGTACTCCTCCAGGCTCTCGCCGGGGTGCTGCGCCTCCCAGTAGCGGCGCAGCGCGATGTCGAAGGCGGGCAGGGGGCGGCCCAGTTCGGCGAGCGCGGCGCGGATGGTGAGCACCAGGTCCTCGAACGAGAAGCCGGCCGAGCGGGAAAGGTCGACGCGTACGGGCAGGATGCGTTCACCAGACCAGGCGGGCTCGCCCCACTGCGCCGGGCGCTGGTCGGTGCCGGCGAGCGCGGTCTCCAGCTTCCTCGACAGGGTCGTCTTGCCGATTCCGCCGACCCCGTGGAACACGATGACGTTGTTTCGTGGCAGTTCCAGGTCCTCGACGTCGAAGTCAGGATCCGCGACATGTCGCAGGTGCTCGGCCAGCGCGGCCGCGACCAGCTCCCACTGAGTCTGACGGTTTGTGAACGCCTCCGCCGTTGCCACCGTGCGGTCGTTCGTGCTGAACAGCGCCCTGAGATCCCTGCCTGCCACAACGCCCCCGACCTCGTTGATCAACTGTGTTCAACCTACGTGCACACCAGTCCGCTTGGGGAAAGCATCTCGCGGATCGCCCGGCTCTCGTGCGAGGCCGGGAAGGACAGCCGGCATCCTCCGGATCGCGGTGCTTTGGTGAAGCCCGACGGGGTTCATGTGCCTAGGTGGATGCTGCTGCCGACAACTCGGTGCGCATGGTGTGCGGTTCCTTGGCCCTGAGCGCTGGGCGCTGAACAATGGCGGGACTGTCCGACTGAAAGGCCGACCTGCTGTGCCCGACGAACTTCCGCGCCCTACGCAGCCTCCCGCGTGCACTCCTGCCCCGGAGATCGGCCACATGGCGGCGGAGGAGTCGATTCGGCTTGTGATCGCCTGGTACTCCGAGCAGATCATGAAGCAACGCCGGGCTGCAGAGCCGGACCAGGTACTCCTTGAGGCGCTGCTGGAGGCTCGCCGGGGGTGCGTGGAGGATCAGCGTGCGCTGGGCGAGGCCACGGCAGAGGAGGTGGCGGGGATACTCGCCGCGTACGCGGCCCGCTATCGGGACCTGACGTTGCCCTAACCACACTCGGTGCTGTGGGCCGGGGGCGTGGCGTCGTATGAGAGTCGCGGTGCTGGGAGCATGGCGCGCGCGGTGAAGGTCTGCATCAGCGGTGTGGCCAGTGCTGTGATCGCCGCCAGCTCGGCCTGGTGCTCGGGCAGCGCGCGGGCCAGCATGTCCTGGACAGTGAGGAACGTGGCGGCCTCGGCCGGCGTGTAGGGGCGAGTCTGTTCCGTGATCAGCGCGTTGAAGACTGCTTGCTTTGTCTCGCGGCCGCTGGAGACTTCGGCTCGGTGGAGCGGTGTGAGGCCGCGCCGGGTCACCAGGACACTGGAAACGCACGGGTGTGCGAGGGTACTGGCGATCACGGAGGGCAGCGCGCTGTAGCAGGCATCGTGACCGTCGACAGAGGTGAAACGGGCGGGCAGCCCGTGCTGCTGGAGCAGCATGTAGCGGTGGGCGGTGCCTTGTCGGCTGTCGGCGGCCCGTACGGCCAGGACGACGATCTCGATCCGGTAGCCGGCCTCGATAAAGGGCAGGGCGCTGGCCCAGAAGTCGTCGGCATCAGCGGGGGCGGCCTCGATGATGAGGTCGCCGTGGCGAGCCCGTACGTAGGCCTCGGCCTTTGTGCACCAGAGGCGGTAGTCACTGCGGATCTCGCTTCCGGCCGTCCGGGGATGCGAGCGAAGAAGGCGGTGGTAGTCGGGGTGCATCGCCTTGAAGGCGTCGCCGCAGATGCGGATGGCGCCGCGGCCGCACAGCGCGCGTTGGAGCTGGTCCGCGGTGCGGGACTTGCCGGACCCGGGCTGGCCGAGGACGTATACGACGACGGGGCGCTGGTGGGAGGTGATGCCGGTAAGGAAGGCCGGGACAATGTCCTCGTCGAAGATCTGCTGGTGCTCTTCGGCGCTGAGCGTGCGGTGGGCCTGGTCGGCCCGTTTCGGCGCGCGTGGCCCCGGGTGGGGCGTTTCGGCGTCTGGGTGCTGGGGTTTCACCGCTCCTCCTCAGGTGTTTGTCGAGGAGACGGCCTGAGGGGCGCGAATCGGTCAGTGTTGGGGAAAATAAGTGTGAAGAGCCTGGTCCCACCAAGTGGTGGGACCAGGCTCCTGCGGAGTTGAGGTCAGATCTCGCTAACGAACGGGACGGTTACGGTCTCTCCCCCGAGGGACCATTAACCTCCCTTTCGCACCAGCGGATCCAGCTCGCTCTACTCCACCTCCTTCCGGGCTATCATCCGGCACAGCTCAGGCCTGCAATCTCCACTCAGACTGATGGCACATATCATCGGTTTCCTTTCTGGTCATGCCGGGCGATACGCCCGGCCGGGTACGCGACACATCGGCGGGTTGCCGACTTCGCGAGAAGTTGCTTGATGCTGCTTCCAGTCCCTCGACTGTTCGATCAGGTGCATTCGCTGCGAGAGGGACTCAACCTCTTGAAGGGCGCTGGGCCGCTCTTCATTTTCGTTCAGTGAAAGGTCTACGACTTTTGCGACCGCCACTTTGTCGCCGGCCTGTGCTGCGTGGAGCCACCACGCGTGTGCCGCTTCCTCTTCGTCGACGACCTCGATGATCTCTGCGATTCTCCTGTAGACGCCTCCCGTCTCCTCGCCCTTAGCCACACGGATGAGCCCGTGCAGCTCGTCCAGGAGCTCCTCCCTGCTGGGCAGGTCAAACGACTCCTGGGCATCCCCCTCATCTCCGCCGTGCCATGGGTCGGCCCCGTGGGGGCCGACCGCGCTGACATCCGGGCGGTAAGCGATTCCGAGCGCGGGCAGGACCCGCGCCAGGAACGCTCCCGCGTCGAACCGTTCGCCGGATCGGGGATCTACGGCCGCCTCAAGACGTTGTTCAACGTCCATGGCCGCCTCCCTCCCTATTCCTGCTTCTCGGCTTCTCTGAGAAGGGCCATCGCCTTCTTCTCTTCTCGACCGACGGTACTCACGGATATATTCAGTTCTGCCGCGATGTCCGCGACTTGCATCTCTTCGAAGTACCGCATCGTGACGATATCCCGCTGCCTAGCCGGCAGGATCTTCAAGATTCCCGCCAGGTGCATCCTCTGCACAACTTTGAGATATTCCCGATCCAGCACCTCACGCTCTAGCCGTAACTTGACTGATTTTCCATTTTCACTCCTTTCTCTTCTCAGGAGGTCGTAGTAACTTCTGATTACGCAGGAACTCGCGTATCGCGACGTGTTCTCGACCGTGCACCGAATGCGCTTCCAGTTGAGCCACAATTTTTCTGTGGCCAGCTGGAGGGCGTCCTGCGACCGGTGATAGTTCTTCTCTTGCCGGAAGGCAATTCGGAACAGCCGCTCCACGTTCATCTCGAGAAAGTCAACGAACTCTTTCTCGAATTCCTGCGCCGTGGCCGTCCGGGGCTGATAGGCGGAGGCGAGGCCGCACGACAGCTGGAAGGGCACGTAGTGGTGCTGGTGCGAGCAGGCGGGAGTGGCACCCACCTGCCCCCCTGCTGCTCGACGCGGCGCCAGCACAGTCACCTGGGCGGGCGCCGCGCCAGTGCAGCACGGATAGAAGGGGTCGCCGATCGGCATCGACGGCTCCTTTACCGATAGGGCGTCTCGGACCCTCGGCCCAGTGAGGGACCGAGTCCGACAGACCGAGGAAGCTGGTCCTGATAGAGAGACGCCGCGGCACGGCCTCATCTGTCATCCCATTCCAAGATTTTTTGCAGTCTGTCGTCCGGGCAGTCCGCAGACACGAGTTCATGCAGGTCTCGAGGCCAGGTCCGAGCCGGCACGGAATTCGCCGAGGGGCCGCCCTCTGGCGCGGCCTGGCCGAGCGGGGCGGCGCGTCGGTTGCCCCCGACGAGGTCGCCGCGGGCATGCTGCCCCCGGGGGCGGGTGCTGTCATGCGAACGCTGACGCGGCGACGGACGGCGGAGGAGAATGATCCTTTTACTGCCCAGATGAAAGGGTGCCCCGTGTCAGACCGGAACACTGCCAGCTTCGAACCCCTGGACGGCGACGAGGATCAGCTCGCGCGCGACGCCGTGCGGGAGGTCATCGCCTTCTACAACGCCCGCATCCTCGACGAGCGCCGGGCGCCCGTGCCCGACGAGGAACGCATCGAGCAGTTGAAGGCGGCCAGGCAGGCCGCGATCGGCGACCAGACGCGCCTGGACACCGCAGGCCCTGGCGATGCCGCCCGCGTCGCCGCCGACTACGCGGCCCGACTGAGGGGGCTCACCGACCAGTTGTAGCGTCCGGCGGGCAACGGCAGCGGCCACACCACGGTCCGGGGGCGTCCGATCCGCGCCGGCTGCATCCAGGTCGGCATCAGCGGCCGGGCAAGGCCCGCGATCTCGTCCAGCTCCCGACGGTGCCGTGGCAATGCCTTGCGAAGTACCTGGTACTGCGCAAGGAACGCTGCGGCCTCAGCTTCGGTGTACGGGCGGGTCCGCTCCGCGGCGAGTGCTTGGGCCAGGTCTGTGCCGCCGTGCTCAGCCCGCAGCAGGGCCTGGCCGTCGCGGCGGATCAAGGTCACTGCGGAAATCGCCGGGTGGCTTGAGGTGAGGCTTGCGATGTCGGCGAGAGCGTGGAAGCACCGGTTGTGTCCGGAGCGGGAGGTGAAACGTCCGTTGATGCCGAGCTTCTGAGCGCGGGCGTAGCGCAGGGCGGTGGCGAGGCGGCTGTCGGCTTCCCGGACGGCCAGCACCACGAGTTCGACCGGGTAGCCGGCGCGGTGGAATGGCTCCGCACTGATGAGGAACTCCGTGACGTTGCCGGGGGCACCTTCGACAAGGACGTCCCCGCGGTGTCGGCGGACGTACTCCTCGGCTTCGGCGAACCAGGCTCGGTAATCGGCGCGGATCGCGGCTCCGGCGTTGCGCGGGTCCTCTTGCAGCAGGCGCAGGTAGTCCGGGTGGGACACCTTGAAGTCATCGCCCACCAGGTGGGTCGTGCCCTGGCGCATGGCCCCACGGACCATCCTGGCCGTCGCCGACTTGCCCGCTCCCGGCTGGCCCAGCACATACACCGCGCAGGGAGCCTCACGGGGAACGACGCCGCCCAGGTACGACGGGACGATCAGCTCTTCGAAGATCCATCGGTGCTCGTCGCGGGACAGCTGGTAGTAGTCCACGCCCGGGGCACTACGCCGAGCCTGGGCAATACGGCGTACCGGCTCGGCGAGCGCGGCAGCCCGTTCGGCGTCGCGCTGGACGGCCAGGCGCCGGTCCTCGCAGTCCAAGTCGCGGTGGAGCCGCTGGTCGGCTTGGGTAAGAGCCGTACGGAAACTGGCGGTCTCCCGTGCGCTCCACGGGCGCGCCCGCTCGCGCGCGACCGCCTTGCACGCCGCAGGTCTGCGCCGCCAAGTGCCGTTGGCCAGTTCGTTGTCATAGAGCATCGTGCCGTCGCGCCGCACAACCGTGAGGCGCTCGGCGAGCTGCTCGTCTTCGGCGACAGCCAGGGTGCGGAGCAACTGCCGGGCGCAGTGGTCATGGTTCTCCCATGCCACGTACCGGCCTCCAGCGTGGAGAGCCTCGGACAGAAAGCGGTCGAGGACACCGAGCTGGCTCAGCGCTTCGGCCGTCGCGACCGCCACGATTTCGATGCGGTGTCCGGACCTTCGGAAGGCGGACACGGAGGTGCGGAGCTCGTCGGGATCGGCGAGAGCAGACTCGACGACCGCGTCGAGGGAGTGGGCGCGGACGTGAGCCTCGATGGCGGCCTGCCAGCGGGCCGTGTCCGGGCGTACCTTCGCGCCGGCGGTGCGGACGTCGGCGGCCAACAGCTTCGCGTAGCTGTGGTGGGCGCTCCTATAGAGATCCCGTCCGATCCGGACAGCTGATCCTCGGCGATCCAGGGCTGCTTGGACGAGATCGGCGATGGCCGTCTTGCCGGCGCCGGGCTGTCCGGCCACGAGGACCACGACGGGACGGCCTTGGGGGACGGCCCCCGCCGTCCACGTCGGCAGCAGGACATCGGTCAGGACCCGGCCTGCCTCCCCGTCCGACAGAACCTCCGGCACCACGCGCTGCTCTGACACCCGCAGTCCTCCTCCACCTCAGCTCAAAACTAAGGGTAAATCTAAGGATAAGTAAATGCCAAATCTGTAGGTAAAGAATGCTAGGATGGGGGCTTGGAGGTGACCTATGCCCACCGAAGAGGAACTGTTCGAAGCCGTGGATGCACTGCTCGCGGGGGAGCCCGAGATGCCGCCACCGGCAGAGCGGGCCCGACTCCGCGAGGCGGCCGGGATCACCCAAGCCCGCCTCGCACAGGCGCTGCAAACCACGACGCAGTCCGTGAAGAACTGGGAGGCCGGCCGCTCTGAGCCGCGGCCGCCCCGACGCCAGGCGTACCAGCGCCTGCTGGACGGCTGGGCGGCCAAGTACGGCGCTGCGCCGGAGAAAGACTGAGGCGGAGTGGCAACCGCAGGGCAGAGCGCGGTGGCGCACACCATGATCCGCAAGCCGAGACCACTTTTTTGACGACAGCCCTTAGGGGTCGCCGGGCTGGCATGATCCGAAAGGCAGGGCATGGCGCCGCTCCTCCGTACGGCCCCGCTCCGATGGCCGCCCGCGGGGCGTGCGCCGACGATCAAGATTGGCGGCGGACGCGCACTCCTGCGGCCGCAGCGGGATCCGGGCCAGCGTCTTCATCCACGCGTCCGGTTCCGCGGTCAGCTGGGCCCTGCTTGAGCTCGGGCGGCTCATGGTCGCCCTGCTGGGCGAGCCTGCGGACGGGCACGGTGCGCCGGAACTTCCCCACAGGCCCTCTACTCGCAGTAGAGTCGACGTATGGCAGACGAAACGAGCATCAAGGTGAGCACGGCCGCCCGCGACCGCCTGGCCGCGCTTGCGACCGAGCAAGGCACGACAATCCGGCAGCTCGTCGAGGAGCTCGCTGAGGGCCGGCCGACCCAGGCCGAGTACGCGGAGCGGGCTGAGCAAGCCCGTGCCGAGCTCGCCTCTATGCTGGGCACCGTGCCGAGCGAGGAGGCCGAGGCGAAGGCACGTGCACTTCTGGAGCGCCTCGGCGCTGGCCAGGACTCGGCGGCCGCGTAGTGGGGCCGATCGCGGTCGTCCTGGACCACACGACCGCTACCGCCCTTCACGACCCCAAGGACCCGTACAACGAGGCCGTCGCCGCGTTCTACGTCCAAGCCTCCGGCGGCCTGGGCACCCTCTACGCGCCGGTGCTGTCCCTGACCGCGGGTGATACCAGAGCGCCCGGCCTGCTCGCCTACATCAACGGGCTGCGGTTCATCGAGATTGAGCCCTTCGACACCGCCGCCGCGCTGTGCGCCACCGAGCTTCTGCACGCCGGATACCCCTGGGCCACCGCCCACGCCATCCACGCGGCCCGGCCGTCGGCAGACTTCCCCGCTGGCCGCTACCTGCTCACCCTGGAACCTGAGGTATATGACGGCACGGGCGTGCAGGCTGTCCATCCGGATCACTGAGGGGCTTCCGTAGACGATCTCCGAAGGGCAGACGGGCCGCGCTCGACGCGGGGCACGTAGCAGTTCGAACTGGCTTGGGCGGACGTCAGCTACCAGTGGGGGCAATGCATTCCCGACCGTTCGGCCCGGTGCACCTCGGCCCCCTGTCGGGAAACGCGGGGTTGGTAAGGATCGGCCTCAGTGCCTCGATCAGTGCCGCGTCAGGCGGCGGCGAGGCGTCGACCTCGCGGTGGATGTAGGCGACGACCTCGTCGCCGAGGATGGCGTGGCGACAGGCGCGACAAACCATGGGGGATCCTTCTTTTCGTGCAGGCCCGGCTACGGCGTAGCCGGGCCTCGGGCTGTTCCGAGGGGGTCATTGGGCGCTCTCGTAGACGACTGAGTCGTGGGGCAGTCCTCGGCCAGCCCTGGAAGCGCCTGGCGCTCGGCCCCGACCTCGGTAAGACTCCAGCGGAGCTTGGCACCGACCCAGGTGGGGGCGTAGCTGCAGTGGTAGGAGCCGTCCGACATTTGCCGCGTGCAGCGCAGCATTCGCACGACCGGGGCGGCACACCGCTGCTGCTTCTACAGCAAGGCGGACCTCCCCGGTACAGCCTGCGCCTGCTGCTCCCGGACCAGCTATCGACTCACGGCTGCATGGCCGCAGCGGTGACGGGCTCGCGCCTGGGTCGATCGGTGTCCCGCTTGCACGCCTCAAGAGCGGCTTCCACGTATGTCTCGAAGTCGGCAGCAGCGTCCTGCTGCACGATGCTCTGGATCGTGAGGAACGTTCCCCACGCGGCCATCTCGGCAAAGGGCGGGGACTTCTGCTCAGGGAGTTCAAGTGACAAGTATCCCGCCCAGTCGCGCCGTCCGCCCGTGGGCGCACTGGTCTCCCGCCGGCAGGCTCGGATGCCGGCTTCGAAGAGCTCTACAGCTTGGTCCAGGTCCACTACGTCGATGATGGCGGAGAAGAGCGGGACAACGTTCTTCGCGCTTGGAGGCCAGTCGTCGTCTGAGGAGCCGTAGCGAGTGGTCAGCACCCGTCGCAGGTAAGAACCGTAGTTGAGGATCACGCCCTAGAACTATCTCCTCGGCAGGGCTGGGCAGGAGTGGCGCGCGGCACTGCCCCCTGGGAACGCCCGTGTGGGCCGTCCAACCTGCGGCTTTCCGTTCCGGAAGATCCCGCGGCGCACCCTGAGCCAGGCCGCCAAGCTTTGTTCTCCCGGGCGTCGACGACACCGACTCCTACCGACTAGCCACCACTCGCGCACGCGCCGACCAGCAAGCCGCCAGCTGACATCGAGCCGAGACCGACGACGTCGGGACGGTCAGCTGGCAAACGCTCGCCGCCCCTTCTCCAGACGCGCCCGCTGATCATCGATCCAGCCAGTCGCGGGGAAGAGAGGCACGCTGACCGTCACATGGGACGACGGGCCGTCATGGAGCGACACCCCGATCACACCAGCTCAACGGCTTGATCTTGAACTGGACTGTCCGACTCGAGTTCAGCCACGACACGAACCGCCCCACTGCACGGCAACTGCCCTCGGCTACTGCGAAACGATGGCCCTGGACCGACGTCAGGAGCGGCCCGCTGGTCCCGGCCGTCACCACGCTCGACCAACGGGTGAAGGGCTGGCTGAGCTTGGTCGGACGTAGTCGGCCAGGTGTTCAAGTCCGCGTCCGACGAGCTGCCTGCTACGGGGTGCGGCCGGTGGTCCTCAGGGGGTAGGACTGCCCGACGGGACGGGAGCGGTCGCGCTCCAGAAGTCGTCCTTCACGTCCGGGCGCTGGGGGTACGGGGTGGTGCGCACCGGGGTGTTGGGTTCGGCCGTGGGGGCCTGTACGAGCGAATCGGCCAGGCAAGGGGTGGCGGCATCGAGGAAGAACTGGGCGCTGATGGACCAGCGCTCCCGCGAACGCCTGCCGTTGATAGACAGGCTGTGAATCCGGCCCTTCTGTCCGTCATCGGTGTGTCCCTGCGTCGGTGCCGTGCAGATCGGCGAGTACGGCCTGGACCTCATGGACCTCCTCGACATGCTCAGGGGCCAGGGGTGACGACGCTTTGGGGCAAAGGCAACCACAGCATCGGAGGAGTTCGCCTCCGGATTGAGTGGCAACCGCAGTTCAGAGCACAGGCACGGCAGCGAGCAGCCCGCTTAGGCGGCTTCGTCACGTCTAGCCGGGGGTACTTTGGATTCGGCCCCGACGGTCACCTGTCTCCCGCGCGAGCGGGGACACCGTACTGCCTCGGGCCGGCGGCCCGAGGCAGTACGGCACCGCGTCAGTCGGCGACGGGCTCCCGGTGGCCGCGCATGGCGACGCTCCAGCGGATGGCCGATCCCATCCTCAAGATCGACCGCTCATAGACGCGGGCCGCACCGACCGCCAGGCCGACCGCCGCAACGGCCATCAAGGACGCTGCGGCCAGGTTCGCCGTCCACCCGGCGGTGTGCGCGCTCACCTGCAACGGCATGATCAGCATTGAGAACGGCGGTATGTACTGGACAACGCCCACCCACGGGGCCGTCAGGTCCATCGCCGCGGCGACCGCGACACCGTAGGGCACCAGTGTCGCCATCAGAACCGGCATCACGGCTCCCGAGACCTCCTCCGCACGCGAGACCAGGGAGCCGGCGGCGGCGAAGAGGAAGGCGAAGAAGGCGAACCCCAGTACGAACCAGGCCACGGCGGCGGCCATCGTCGCCGTCGCGGGGAACGTGGCGGGCAGGACGTGCCCGAAGCGGACCGCGAGGACCACTGATGCTCCGAACAGCGCAGTCTGGAGGAGCGCCGCCGCGCCGATGCCGAGCACCTTGCCCGTCATGAGGCGGAAGGGGGTGAGCGTGGCGAGCAGGACCTCGACGACGCGGGTCGACTTCTCCTCGACTACGCCCTGGGCGACCGTCATCCCGTAACCGAAGAGCTGGAAGAACAAGATGGTCACGACACCGAGTGCCGCGCCGAGCCCTGCTCCGCCGGGCACCGGGTCACCGACGAGTTCGGCGGCTGGAAGGGCCTCGGCCACGAGAGCGCGCATCCGTGCCTCATCGACGTTCTGCTGGTGGAGTGCGCGGGATGTGGCCCAGCGTTCCGCAGCCGCAGCCGCTGCTTCGCGGGCTGCGGGCGGGCTGTTGTGTCGGAGGATCAGCCGAGTTCGGTCGCCGTCGGTGACGAGGGCGGCGTCCGCCTCCTTGTCCGTGACCTTCCGGCGGGCGTCGGCGGCGTCCGCAGCGCTTTCCCACCGTGCAGCTTCCCTGCCCGGCGTCCCCGTTACGAAGGCCGCCACCGGCGTGCCTGCGACCACGACGACGGGCTGGTCTTCACTGTCCGAGGAGCCGAAGGCGAAGAGGAGCCCGAGGATAACTCCGATGTTCACCAGGGTTCCCACCACGAAGGAACGGGTGCCGACGCGGGCGTGGATCTCCCGCCAGGTGACCAGCCGCACCGCGGTGCCCGCGGATGCCGCGCCCGCCGTCTTCTGTGCCGGGCTCATGCCGCCTCCTGCGGTTCGTCGGTGACCGCGGAGCGGAAGAGCTCGGTGAGGGACGGTCGTTGGCGGTGGAAGGCCACGACACGTCCCAGCCTCATGGCGTGGTGCAGGAGTCGGTTCTCGTCGAAGCCGTGCGGCAGACCGAGGACGATTCCCGCGCCCCGTCGGTGGGCGGGTAGGTCATCGGCGCCCGGGATGGAGGCGGGCCAGTCGTCGGGCGCGTCGTCGACCTCGATGTAGACGCTGTTGTCGGCGCCGGCGCGGAGTTCCTCCACTGTGCCGCAGGCGACCATCGTCCCCTTGCTCGCGATGCCGACGCGGTCGCAGAGCCGCTCGACAAGGTCGAGCTGATGGCTGGAAAAGAGCACGGGGACCCCTTCGTCCGCCTTGCTCCGCAGGACGCTGCTCATGGTGTCGACGGCCAGTGGGTCGAGGCCGGAGAACGGTTCGTCGAGGAGCAGGAACCGAGGGTCGTGCACCAGGGCGGCGGCCAGCTGCACGCGCTGCTGGTTTCCGAGGCTGAGGGAGTCGACCGCGCGGTCGCGGTGCTGCCCGATGTCGAGCCTTTCCGTCCAGGTATGCATGGCCGTGCGAGCGGCGTGCCGGTCCATACCGTGCAGCCGCGCGAGGTATTGGAGGTGGTTGCCGACGGTCATCCTGGGATAGAGACCGCGTTCTTCCGGCATGTAACCGAATGAGGTCCGGGTCTTTGCGTCGAGGGGACGTCCGCTCCATCGGACGGCTCCGGCGTCCTTTTCCAGCACCCCGATGATGATGCGCATGGTCGTGGTCTTGCCAGCGCCGTTTCCGCCGACGAAGCCGAATATTTCTCCGGCTCCGACGCTGAATTCCATTTCGTCGAGCGCGACGCGACTGCCGTAACGCTTCGAGATTCCTTCTATTTCAAGTACTGCCTGATCGGATTTCACTTGTCCCCCGTGGAGAACTTTCGTTCTGATGTGCTGTTGGCGTGGGTCAGACGCCTTTGCGTATAGGTACTGCGGGCTATGCCGATGATCTGGCAGAACCTCGAAACGCTGAGCCCGCATTCGCTCCGTACGGCGTCGAGGTCCGGGAAGGGACCGCATGGTGGTCCACTGCGTTGCGCCTGGCCCTGAGCTGGATGTACACCTCGCCGAGCGCCGTCTTGAGCTCCGTGATCTGGGCGAGCAGGCGGCGTTCCCGCTCGCTGCTCTGACTGACTCCGCCTTCGAGTCCCTGGGTTCCGGAGCTGATGAACTGGCGCTTCCAGTTGCCGACCGCCTGTTCCGAGACCCCGACACTGCTGGCTGCCTGCGACACGGACAGGTCGCCGGACAGAACGGTCAGGACGAGCTTCGCCTTCTCTTCTGGAGGTATTACGGGTGGTCTGGGCACGTCGAAATCTCTCCCCCGGTCTGTGTCGTTGTCATAAAGAGTTGTCCGCTGGTGGTCGCCGCGGACCCGACAACGAGGCGTGTGCGACACATCTTGTTTACGTTCCCCCTGCGCCTGCAAGTTCATTGAGGAAGATCTGAGGAACAATTCAGAGGGGCCCCGCAGTGCGAGTACCTGATTTCAGACAGGGCGAACAGCCCGCTCCGCCCAATCGGAAAGAGGGCATCGCGGTCTGGTGTCACCGCATTTCAGGTTCGGTCGAAACCCCGTCGGGTCCCCCGCACGGGAACGACCGTCGTTCTGGAGAGCGGGTGGCCTTGCGCGGCCCGTGCCGGCGAGGGGTGCTCGCCTGCGGGTTCCCCGAGGCTCCAGTCCCCGTTCATGAAAGATCCCCCATCGCGCAGTGCGGGCGCCCGCGTCGGGACGTGCCCGGTGCGCAGGTGGTCGTCGCCCTCGTTGATCACGGTCGAGCCTATGGAGCGTCCGTCCCGACTGCCAAACCGCGCGTCTGAGAAACTACTTGCCTGGCAGGAAAGTGCATGCGAGGATGGAAGCATGGAAAAGCTTCCCACTCCAGATGAGGCGAACTCGGCTCTCACAGTGGCCGGTTCGGCAAGTAGCACCGCTCGCGGCCCCCGCCCGATGCCCTCCTGGCTTCCCCCGGCGGCTGGCCTGCTGCTCGCCGGAGGGTTCGTCAATTTCGGCCTCGCGTACAAATATCGTGACGAACCGGCCTTCCTCGTCGCAGCCGCCATCTGTCTTGTTCTCTTCCTTCTCGCCATCGCCTCCACGGTCCGTGCCGGTGGCGTGGTGCCCGCTCCTGCGGGCACCACGCGGGAGCGGACGCTGCGTCAGCTACCTGCACTGCTGCCGTTCATCGCCGGCGGCTTCGGGGCGCTGTTCGCCGGCGTCGTGGGCTGCCTGGCGGTCGCCGGGATCGGTCTGGGGGTACTTGCCTGGTTCCAGCTGGTGCGCTTGAGGAACGGCATCGCGGCATGACCGGACCAGATCCGCTGCCGCAGTTGGACGCGGTCATCCAACACCCCAGCAAACTCGCGGTCGTCGCCTTCCTGTCCAGTTGCACGGAGGCCGAGTTCAAGGCGGTACGCGACGGGCTGGACCTGTCCGACTCCGCCCTGAGCAAGATCGTGACGGCCCTGGAGGACGCCGGGTACGTCGCGGTACGGAAGGGGTACGTGGGCAAACGCCCCCGCACCTGGCTGACGCTGACCGGTACTGGCCGAAGCAATCTCGCCGGCCATCTCTCGGCGCTGCAGCAGATCGCCGATCAGGCCAAGGGGCGGGGCGCTAGCCTGGGCTGAGCCGGGAGCCGCGGACCCGGTACCCGGGCCGGACGCGCCGGAGCCGCCGCACTTTCCACGCGATCCTCTCGCAGGGAAAGTACGACGGCTCCGGAGAACACGGTCTAG